>NZ_QVFI01000004.1:0-3188 GCF_003433845.1 Absiella sp. AM09-50 | reverse complement strand
AAGAAAAACATAGATATTCACGAGTAAAGTTAAATAAAAAGTTAACAGTAACTCAGTAAACCTTTGAGAAAGCAAAAACACGAAGAAAAGTAGTGATTAAGTAAGAAAGGGCGTACGGTGGATGCCTAGGCACTTGGAACTGAAGAAGGACGCAGCAAACAGCGAAATGCTGCGGGGAGCGGTACGCACGCAAAGATCCGCAGATATCCGAATGGGGAAACCCGTCATCTGTAATAGGATGACACCCATGAGCGAATACATAACTCATGAGGGAGGTACCCGGGGAACTGAAACATCTAAGTACCCGGAGGAAAAGAAAATAAAGAATGATTCCGTAAGTAGCGGCGAGCGAAAGCGGAGGAGCCCAAACCAGTTCTCGAACTGGGGTTGTAGGACCACGACAAGACAAGAACGACGATAGGAGAACAGCATTGAAAGGCTGACCAAAGAGGGTGCAAGTCCCGTAACTGAAATCGTAGTGAAGTCTAGTGGGATCCTGAGTACGGCGAGACACGAGAAATCTTGTCGGAAGCAGGCGGGACCATCCGTCAAGGCTAAATATACCCAAGTGACCGATAGTGAACCAGTACCGTGAGGGAAAGGTGAAAAGAACCGCGGGAGCGGAGTGAAAGAGAACCTGAAACCGTATGCCTACAAGAAGTCAGAGCCCGTTAAAGGGTGATGGCGTGCCTTTTGTAGAATGAACCGGCGAGTTACGTTATCGTGCGAGGTTAAGTAGAAGATACGGAGCCGAAGCGAAAGCGAGTCTTAATAGGGCGGCAGTACGATGACGTAGACCCGAAACCGTGTGATCTAGCCATGACCAGGTTGAAGTTCAGGTGAAACTGAATGGAGGACCGAACCGACCCCCGTTGAAAAGTTGGCGGATGAGTTGTGGCTAGGGGAGAAATTCCAATCGAACACGGATATAGCTGGTTCTCCCCGAAATAGCTTTAGGGCTAGCGTCGAGGAAGAGTATGTTGGAGGTAGAGCACTGAATGTACGATGGCCCCATCCCGGGGTACTGAGTATAATCAAACTCCGAATGCCAATATATATACTCGGCAGTCAGACTGTGGGTGATAAGGTCCATGGTCAAAAGGGAAACAGCCCAGACCGCCAGTTAAGGTCCCAAAATGTATGCTAAGTGGAAAAGGATGTGGGGATGCACAGACAACTAGGAGGTTGGCTCAGAAGCAGCCACCCTTCAAAGAGTGCGTAACAGCTCACTAGTCGAGTGACCCTGCGCCGAAAATGTACCGGGGCTAAGCATACTACCGAAGCTGCGGATTTGTAGTAATACAAGTGGTAGGGGAGCGTTCCATACTGCGTAGAAGTCAGATCGTAAGGACTGATGGAGTGTATGGAAGTGAGAATGCCGGTGTGAGTAGCGAGATGTAGGTGAGAATCCTACACACCGATAGCCCAAGGGTTCCAGGGGAAGGTTCGTCCGCCCTGGGTAAGTCGGGACCTAACGCGAGGCCGAAAGGCGTAGTGGATGGAAAACAGGCAGATATTCCTGTACCCGCGATGGAAGTGAAGGAATGACGGAGAAGGCTAGTGTGACCCACTGAATGGATTGTGGGCGAAGCGAATAGCAGGACGGCAGTGAAATGCGTCGTCGAAATGTAAAACGTGACAGGTAAGGGAACGTCTACGGACAAGTACCGAAGCACATGAGGCCAGCTTCCAGGAAAAGTTTCTAGCATTAATTCCATAGCGGCCCGTACCAAAACCGACACAGGTGGGCAAGGAGAGGATCCTGAGGTGAGCGAGAGAACTGTTGCCAAGGAACTCGGCAAAATGACTCCGTAAGTTAGCGATAAGGAGTGCTCTTGTAAAAGAGAGCCGCAGTGAAGAGGCCCAAGCGACTGTTTAACTAAAACACAGCTCTCTGCAAAGTCGCAAGACGAAGTATAGGGGGTGACGCCTGCCCGGTGCTGGAAGGTTAAAAGGATCTGTGAATCGCAAGAGGAAGCAGTGAACTGAAGCCCCAGTGAACGGCGGCCGTAACTATAACGGTCCTAAGGTAGCGAAATTCCTTGTCAGGTAAGTTCTGACCCGCACGAAAGGCGTAACGATTTGGGCGCTGTCTCGGCAGCAGACTCGGTGAAATCTTAGTACCTGTGAAAATGCAGGTTACCCGCAACTAGACGGAAAGACCCCATGGAGCTTTACTGTAGCCTGATATTGAGTTTTGATCAAAGATGTACAGGATAGGTGGGAGGCGAAGAGACGTGTACGCCAGTATACGAGGAGCCGCTGTTGGGATACCACTCTTGTTTGATTGAAATTCTAACCTGCATCCATGAACTGGATGAGGGACCGTGTCAGGTGGGCAGTTTGACTGGGGCGGTCGCCTCCTAAAGAGTAACGGAGGCGCCCAAAGGTACGCTCAGATTGGATGGAAATCAATCGACGAGTGCAAATGCAGAAGCGTGCTTGACTGCGAGAGAAACAACTCGAGCAGGGACGAAAGTCGGGATTAGTGATCCGGCGGTGCCGAATGGAAGGGCCGTCGCTCAACGGATAAAAGCTACCCTGGGGATAACAGGCTGATCTCGCCCAAGAGTTCACATCGACGGCGAGGTTTGGCACCTCGATGTCGGCTCATCGCATCCTGGAGCTGAATTCGGTTCCAAGGGTTGGGCTGTCCGCCCATTAAAGCGGTACGCGAGCTGGGTTCAGAACGTCGTGAGACAGTTCGGTCCCTATCTGTTGTGGGCGAAGGAAATTTGAGGAGAGCTGTCCTTAGTACGAGAGGACCGGGATGGACCTACCGCTGGTGCACCAGTTGTTCCGCCAGGAGCATAGCTGGGTAGCTAAGTAGGGAAGGGATAAGCGCTGAAAGCATCTAAGCGCGAAGCCCCCTCCAAGATGAGATTTCCCATTCTTCGGAAGTAAGACCCCTTGAAGACGACGAGGTAGATAGGTCAGAGATGGAAACGTAGTGATACGTGGAGTTGACTGATACTAATAGGTCGAGGACTTAATCACAAGTCGACTGTTATTCAGTTTTGAGGGAGAGACCTCAAAAGAAAAGATCTGGTGATGAAGGCGAAGTGGACACACCTGTACTCATCCCGAACACAGAAGTTAAGCACTTCAGCGGCGACAATAGCTGGGCAAGCTCCAGTGAAGATAGCACGTTGCCAGGTCTGTTTGCCTCACATTTGTGAGGCTTTTTT
>NZ_QVFI01000039.1:0-23884 GCF_003433845.1 Absiella sp. AM09-50 | reverse complement strand
TAAAGACAAAATCAATTTGGTTTCATTAAGACATTATCATATTCGAATCATATACTTCCGCTTAAAAATGGTTGAAGTCCTTTTGTTTATGAGATGTTTCTGTTATAATGGAAACGCATAAAATGAGGAAAATTCTATGAAGATTATAAATGACAGTGAACTTTTACATATTATCCACAATACGCTAAATGAAATTGATGAAAGACTGATCGACCATGGATTTCGTGTAGCGTATTTATTACGTGAAATGATGATACAAGATGGAAGCTATTCTGAAGAAGAAATCAGAGATATGAGTATGGTTGCCATCCTGCATGATATCGGCGCATATAAAACCGATGAAATTGATGCGATGTTAGGTTTTGAATCCAGGCATATATGGAAGCATGCTGTTTATGGGTATTTGTTTTTAAAATATTTATCTCCGTTAAAACAACTGTCTTCCGTGGTACTTTATCATCATGTTCCATTTCAGGATTATGGACTGTATGATATCCCCTATCCTAAATTAACACAAATGCTGCATCTGGTAGATCATTGTGATCTGTATCTGATACGTAAGGAAAAATTTCCTGATGATTTCCATGATCGTTTATCAACCGAAGAATATGATCCTGAATTAACTGCCTTATTGAAAAAAACTGTTCAAAAAAGTAATGTTGTGGAAGTCATTACCCATGAACATCATGAAAACAGATTGATGGAGGAATTACATTTTAATGAACAGGAGATTCTGCAGTATATATCATTGATCAGTTATTCTATCGACTTTCAAAGTAAACATATGGTTGCACATACGATAACCACAACCAGTATCTCTAAAACACTGGGCACACTTTTAAAACTTTCGGATATACAGATACAAAAGCTTATGTATGGTGCCCTTCTTCATGATATTGGAAAAGTCGCAACACCTGTGAGCATACTAGAAAAACCAGGCAGATTAACTGCCAGTGAAATGAAAATTATGCGGGAACATGTTACACACTCTATTCATATTCTGAAAGGTACCATGGATAATGAAATCGTACAGATTGCTGTCAGACATCATGAAAAATTAAATGGAAAAGGCTATCCTTATGGTTTATCAGAAAAAGATTTAACCTTAGAACAGCGTATTCTTGCGGTCGCGGATATCTTTAGTGCTTTAAGTGGTAAACGAAGTTATAAAGAAGCATTCGATAAACAACAAATGATGCATATTTTATACCAGATGGCTGATGAAGGTGCCATTGATTCCACAATTGTGGATATATGCCATGAACATTTTCATACCATTATGGAGAATATTGAAACAGATTGTATTCCTTTGTTGTCAACATATCATCATATCGAATATGAGTATGAACATATTTTACAAGTAATTGGAAAGAAGGGCTGATATGAAAGCATTTTTATATGTAGGATTGGGTGGTGCCATTGGCGCAATGGCTCGTTATGGATTTTCTATGATTTCCATGAAAGCTGCCATTCCCATCAACACACTCCTCATTAATATATTAGGTTCTATTCTCATTGGTTTTATTGCACAACTTGCCTTATCATCTCATGTATCCCCACAACTTGTGTTACTGATTAAAACAGGTATCTGTGGTGGTTTTACAACGTTTTCCACATTCTCTTTAGAAACCTTTCAACTAATTGAGAAAAAAGCATGGCTACCAGCTGTTTCCTACATCTTCACTAGTGTCATGTTATGTGTGATTGGGGTATCTTTGGGAATGTATGGTGCCAGTTTACTGACAAGGAAATTTTCGCTTTAACTATGTACATTGATTTTGCATTGTGCTATAATAAATTCGCTTTCAAAAGCGATAGGCCGACTTAGCTCAGCTGGTAGAGCAACGCACTCGTAACGCGTAGGTCGGGGGTTCAAGTCCCTTAGTCGGCACCATATAAGAAAATGAATCAGTACCCATATCAAGTACTGATTTTTTTATATATTATGATACCTTTGTGAATTTCGCTGATAATACAATTTTAGCATCTTCATAATGCTCTTGCGTTAATACACGTTCATGTATCCATCCACCATCTCCACAAGAATACTTATTTATAATAAGCTCTTTTGTGTAGGGCTGTACCTTTGAAAAAATTGTATCAAACTGATTATTTGATAATCTTACCATCACTGTAAAAGCATTTCGTTCAGGAAATACGTTACAGATGAGTTTCTTTTTGATACGATGGGCAATACACCAGCCATAATGATTTCCATATGGATAGGATAATTCTTGCCGAGTATGGTAGGTTGTTGATAACCACTCATTAAACAACATAAACAATGCTCCACAATCGCCACAATACGCCTCCATTTCTTCAATAGCTGGTTGTTTACTTTTCTCAAGCATTCTTTCATACATAATCATGTTCTCCTTTATGTATCGTGAATTTCATACGTATTTCTGTATAAGTTGTGCCATCATAGGTATAGGAAAATACTTCCTGTTTTTTCTACTTCGGCAATGGTATGGATATCTTTTTTATTGATGTACCAATATGTTTTTCTTTTCGCCATAAAGGAGGTTCACCATCATCTCCCCAATACTCGTCAATGCATTCAATTTTATCATCTTTTACTTTTATAAAGGAAGTTACATGAAAAGACAGCTCTGTGGAAAACACATGTGTCACTGTGATAATCACTTGATCTATCCTTTCTATTCTTTCAATCTTGCCATCCCATTTGCCCGGATATTCACAATTCGCCTGTATGAATTCATTCAGTGTAAATTCTTCATTGGTATTATGCCATCGAATGACTGCATTTTCATGAAAGTATGAGCGCATGAGTACAGGATTTTGTTGAAGTGTTGCTTTCCAATAATTTTGTATATCCATATGGTTCACCCCTCTATCGTTAAATCATATAAATCATCAAAGATATCTGAAAATTCAAAAGAAATAATATGCGTATCATCTAATGTTTGATTACAATAGGAACATTGTCCATCATTATTTGACAACAGCAAAATAGAAGGTGTTCCCAGTGCAGGCAACAGTGTTTCTTTATTTTGATCAGGGAATATGCCATCATCACGAAAGGCTTCATCCTCTAATAAAAAATCCATAATTTTTGATAAATACAGGTGATAAGCAGATGCAAGCTTCATCGCATATTCTGCATTTTCATCTGTGTATTCATCCATCATAAAATCAATATTCTGAATGGTTGCTTTATACAATTGACTGTCATTATCATATTGAAAACCATCAATGGTTTCCGATTTATGTTCTGTATGTTTCATAATGTCTCCTTTTTATTTATGTATTATATGTCATTATACCATGACTATCGTGTTTCTATAAATGAAATATGCATATTTTCTCTTGTTTCTTCTGTAAGATATACAGTAAATTTTTTTAGAAATGTATCATTTAGACTTTACGAATTCCTGTCTTTTATGGTATAAAGAATACGCACTGGTTCCTTACCTCCCAGTATAATCATAGGCAAACGAAATGAAATAATAGATTTATAATTTTTTTATAAATGCTTTTTTTCATGACCTTGCTTATTGGTAAGGTCTTTTTTTTGAATGGAGGAGTATTTATGAAAAGAAAAGTAATCATCGATTGTGATCCGGGTATTGATGACAGTCTTGCACTCATGCTGGCGTTATCATCGGATGAGATTGAAGTTATAGGCATTACCATTGTTTGTGGTAATTCGCCTGTTGAAATGGGTTTTGAAAATGCTAAAAAGATATTAGCACATATGCAGCGTCTGGATATACCGATATTTGTGGGCGCTGATAAACCCTTAAAGAAAACTTTCTGTGATGCTTTAGATACACATGGAGCCGATGGTCTTGGTGAAAGCTTCTTAAAGGATATTCCTGGATATCATCAAACAATGGATGCTGTCACCTTTTTATCAAAAACCTTAAAGAAACAATCCTGTTCCATCATCGCTTTAGGACCTTTGACCAATTTAGCTCAGCTTATTTCACAGGATGTGGAAGCTTTTGATAAAATAGAACAGCTTGTTTCCATGGGTGGCAGCTATAAATCTCATGGTAATTGTTCTCCTGTCGCTGAATACAATTATTGGGAAGATCCTGAAGCTGCCCGTCTTGTTTATCAACAAATGGCAAAAACAAAGAAACAAATACATATGGTGGGTTTAGATGTCACACGCAAAATCGTTCTTACGCCAAACCTTCTTTCCTATATGGAACGATTGCATCCTGAGAAGGGAGCATTTATAAGAAAAATCACCAAGTTCTATTTTGATTTTCATTGGACACAAGAACATTTGATTGGCTGTGTGATCAATGATCCCCTTGCTGTCGCTTATTTTCTTTTTCCTGAATTATGTTCTGGATTTTCATCTTATGTACAAATTGAAACAGATGGCATATCAAGAGGACAAAGTGTTGTGGATGCCTTTCATTTTTATCGCAAAGAGGCTAATGCAGTCATTTTGACACAAGTGGATGTAAAAGCCTTTTTCCAATTATTTATATCCCGTATATTACATCTGGATCTTGCACAGATTGATCTTTTGGACACACTCATATAAAGAAAGGGGTTTTTATTTATGAAGTCAAAAATTACAGTATATCATATCAGCATGATTGCTTTTGCGATTGTTATAAATCTGGTTGGTGGTCAAATTGCTTTAATGCTAAAACTTCCAATATATTTAGACAGTATGGGCACTATCTTTATCGCAGCTGTTTATGGTCCTTTTTATGGTGCTATGCCAAGTATCTTAAGTGGCTTGATTTTAGGAATGACATCAGACATCTATGCTTTGTATTATGCTCCTGTTGGTATCCTTTTAGGAATGTTAGTCGGCATTGTCTGGAAAAAGAAAAAAGATAATCTTGCATGGGCATTTCTCAGTGCGCTTTTTGTGACAATTCCAACTTCTCTGATATCAGCCTGTATCACCGCATACCTTTTTGGAGGCATTACATCTTCAGGCTCCACATTTATCGTACAATTATTAGCCAAAACACCATTAGGATTAACACTGAGTTGTTTTATCGTACAGCTATTTACAGATTATTTAGACCGTATCATCAGTATCCTGTTGATTAGTTCCCTATTACATAAACTTCCACAAAGCTTTATTTATAAGATAAAACGACAAGCGGATTAATGCAAGGTTTTTATGTACAACCATTGCACGTTTGTATCTTTTCGATTATAATACGCATAGTTATAAAAGGAGTGATACGATGCGCTACTATATCGCTGATTGCCATTTTTTCCATGCTTCTTTAAATACCAAGATGGATAAACGTGGATTTGAAAGTGTAGAAGAAATGAATGAATATATGATTCAGCAATGGAATAAAAAAGTAAGAAAAAATGATGAAGTTGTTATTTTGGGGGATTTATCCTGGGGAAAAGATGATGAAACAAATGAACTGTTAAATCGATTAAATGGGCGTTTATTTCTGATTATAGGAAACCATGATCGATATCTGAAAAGTAAAGATTTCCATACAGAGCGCTTTGAATGGATCAAATCATATGAAGAATTGTCAGACAATAATCGTAAAGTGATTTTAAGTCATTATCCTATCATGTTTTATAACATGCAATATCGTTTAAATAAAGAAGGTCAGCCAAAGACTTATATGTTGTATGGACACGTGCATGATACCCATGACCAGCGCTTGATAGAACAATTTCAAGATATTACAACCTCTACGATCGTACAAAATCCTGGAGGTGAAGAAGTACATATCCCATGCAATATGATCAATTGTTTCTGTATGTATTCTGATTATACACCTTTGACATTAGATGAGTGGATTGCATGTGATCAAAAAAGAAAAGCAGTAAGCACAAAGTTAAGTAAATAACTTCATGCTTGCTGCATTTCTTTATTAACCATGTGAGGGCGTACCAATTCTTTTCAACAATTGGTAATCAATCATCAATCATACAAATTACAGAACCATAACCAACTTCAACTTTTAAATACGAATATTTATTTTCTTCTTTTTTAAGTGGCTTTCATACATCGAAATTTATAATTGCTTTTTTACCTAGAGTTTTAGATTTTTTGATTTCTATAGGATGAATTTTCCCATTTGTTTTAGTCAAAGTTTTAAATAAAACCCAATCGTATAGATTGGGTAATGCTTTTACTCTGTACGCAGAGCTTCCACAGGATCCTTCTTTGATGCGATTCTTGAAGGAATCAATCCTGCGATGGTTGTTAGTAACAGGGAAATCAAAATCAGAATGACACCACCTGCAACTGGTAAAGATGCGATATTGGTTACACCAGTTAAGTTTTCCACAATGATACTGATTGGAATATCTAAAAGTACTGTAACACCGATACCAATACATCCAGATATCAATCCAATGATAAATGCTTCCGCATTAAATACATGAGAAATATCTTTCTTGCTGGCACCAATACTTCTTAAAATACCAATTTCCTTTGTTCTTTCTAATACAGAAATATAGGTGATAATACCAATCATAATACTAGAAACGATCAAAGACACACTGACAAAGGCAATTAATACATAAGAAATCATATCTATAACGGTTGTGACAGATTCCATCATAGTGCCAACGATATCATTATAACTGATAACATTTGCATCTTTTCCATCAGCCTTCTGTTTTTCATTATAGTCGTTGATTAAATCTGCGACGGCTTCCTTATCATCAAAACTTTTTGCGTAAATATTCACACTGCTTGGAGAATCCAGATCAATTGCGCCAAGTTTTTTCAGGTTGCCATCATAGGTAGAATTTAATGCATCATTATAACTGTTGATAAACTGAAGACGTTCCTCCTCACTCATCGTCATTAACTGCATTTTTTGTTCATCACTTAAGGTAGAAAAATCCATTTTCTTATCATCTGAGAATGCTGTTCCGGTAAAGACATTGATTTTCTTATCAGCCTTTTGTTCCTTAACGATATCCGTATTTTCCACATGAGAAATCACATATTCCTGAAGTTCATCTGTATAATAAATACCACCTTGTTCAGACTTGCTTAAAGCACCTTCTTTCGGCTGTATGATACCAACGACTTTGATATCCTGTCCATTATCCACAACCTTCTTCAAATATGCTTCATCATCGCTGCGATCAACCCAGATTCCGTTTACTTTTTCATATAAATCTGTGTTTAGAATTAATTTAAACTTCATATCCAGTAGTTCTTTTGTTGTATAAGAGCGTTGTTTCCCAGCTTCTATTTCTTCTTTGTTTTGTAATGCCTTGAAGTTTTTCGCAAGCTCTTCCTGATCCATCAAGCCTAATGAATATAAAGTATAATCACTGATTTCTTTATTAGAATCAACTGCCAGTACCACTTCGTTATATGCTTTTGGCCATGTCCCATCGACAAGTTTATATTCATCATCACGCATTGTTTTTTCACTAGGCAGTTTTGCCCACACTTCATTGCCCATACCCATACTGGAATCACTGGATCCCATGAAGCTGCTGGCATCCATTGCTTCTTGCAGACCTAATGTTTTCATCAACTGATTAGGGGATACCTGCACAAGTCCAGCTGCCCCATTTTCATTAAATACATTTAGTGTCAATGGATATCCATATTCAATCGCTTTGGTATGCTCCTGAAACTTAGAATCTGTGCTTTCTAGATATTCTTTAAATGCCGCAAGATTGTTGTTGGTCATCTTATCAGACATGGTTTCCAGGATATCATTGATCATTTGACGGGAATAGATTTTATCATCATTGTGTGTTGTTTCTTTTTCATGCATTCCCATCATGGTTTCCATCATGACACTCATATCCATGGAGTTATCCTGAATCGTGATTGGATAAGAAGATAAGGTATCTTTTTCCACACCATCAATATAGCTTTGTACCCCATTGGATAAGGATAAAATCAATGCGATACCAATGATACCGATACTGCCTGCGAATGCTGTTAAGAAAGTTCTTGCTTTTTTGGTCATTAAGTTATTTTTACTTAAGGATAAGGCTGTCGCAAATGACATGGAGGTATATTTAATTTTATCCACAGCAGCTTGTATTTTGCTTTCTTTTAATGCATAAGGATGACTGTCATCCACAATTTTACCATCTAATAAACGGATGATACGCGTAGAATATTGTTTTGCCAAGTCCGGATTGTGAGTTACCATGATTACTAAGCGATCCTGTGCAACTTCCTTCAACAGATCCATAATCTGAATACTCGTCGCAGAATCTAATGCTCCGGTAGGCTCATCTGCCAATAAGATATCAGGGTTATTAACCAGCGCACGAGCAATCGCCACACGCTGCATTTGTCCTCCACTCATCTGGTTTGGTTTCTTATATATTTGATCCTTTAGACCTACTTTTTCAAGTGCTTCTATTGCACGCTGTTTTCTTTCTGCTTTGGATACACCAGATAATGTCAGTGCAAGTTCTACGTTGGATAATACATTTTGATGTGGTATCAGATTATAGCTTTGGAATACAAAGCCGATGGAATGATTACGATAAGCATCCCAATCCTTATCTTTAAAATCCTTTGTGGATTTTCCATTGATGATCAAATCACCGCTGGTATATTGATCTAAGCCACCTATGATATTCAACATGGTTGTTTTTCCACAACCGCTTTGTCCTAAAATAGATACAAATTCATTTTCCCTGAAGGTTAAGGATACACCTTTTAATGCGTGAACAGTTTCATCCCCACTCACATAATCTTTTACTATATTTTTTAACTGTAACATAAATGCTCCTTTCTTTTATTTGCAGTTTTTCCACATATCACTCAGATAGCGAAACAATTGTTTTCTTTTTATTTCATTTGCCATACAACTATCTTTACCTGTTATGACCTCTGCCAGCAGATGACTCATCAACAAGGACATCAAAACTTCTGATGCACTCTCACAATCCATTGCCTTTAGTTCACCTGAATCTATACGTTTTTGAAATAAGGCAGGCAGCCAGTGTTTTCGCTCTTCCAAGATATCGATTAATTCCTGTCGCTCAATCAGTTTCATCGCTTCTCCATCTTTAATCAAAATTTTGATGATATCCACATGCTCTAATACCACACTGTGTAAATGATGATACAGCTGTTCAAGGACTTCTTCGATAGACATTTCATCATAGATTTCAATATCTTTTGTTAATGCAGTACTCATCGCCAGCACATGTTCTTTTACCATTACCTGAAGAATTTCCTGTTTTCCACCTGGAAAATAGTGATACAATAAACCATCTGCCATATGAATCTGTTGATTGATCATACGAACAGATGTTCCTTCATAGCCTTTGGACGCGAATAGCGTCTGTGCTGAGGCAAGTAGCTTTTTCCTTGTTTCTAAAGCCTGTTCCTTTCTTGTATTTGATGATGTCAATGGGACACCTCCATTCATTCAACAATTGTTCAATCAAATTATACACGCATTCCTGATAGAAATACCCGCATGAATATGTGAAAACAAAAAAACAGAACAAATGTTCTGCTTTAATCCAGTTTCAAATCTTTAAAATCATGATTGATGATTTCCTCAAGTGTAAAAGTATCATTTTCAAACGCAAACTTCAATATACAACAATTGTATAAACGCTCTTTGACATTGACAGAAGATGTATGCTCCCAAGCACGCATAAACTGACGACAGCTGGCACCATGTGATACAGCAAGTACACAGTTATGATCATCCTTACGCATAATATCGAGCAGTGTTTTAGATACTCTTTCACGCAACTGCATTTCTCCTTCTCCTCCATATGCCACAAAGAAATCACCATAAGGAAGCTTTGGATTTAAATCCTCACTTTCTCCTTCAAATGTCCCAAAGTTCCATTCCTTCAGACCTTTGACACGTGTATAAGGTTGTGATGTGATAATTTCAAGGGTATCACATGCACGCTCTGATGTAGAAGCATATGCATGATCAAATGTAATATCGTGATCCTTAAAATAAGCCGCTGCTACCTTAGCCTGGGCAATGCCCAGTGGTGTTAATGGTGAATCACACCATCCCTGAATCTTTCTTCTTACATTAAACTGTGTCTGACCATGACGCATCAAATATAATATCTTTTTCATTTATATCCCCTTTCTTAAAATGTAGTTGTATCAAGTATGAAATCTGCTTGATTTCTAATATCAAATGTTTCAAAATAAGTATTTTCCATTGGAATCCATTCATGAACAAATCGTTCATATAGATTAGGAGAACGCTGTTTTAAACGCTGTAACTGTACCTCGCGTTCACAATATAAAAAGATTTTTATCGCATCCATTTGAAAATAAGGATGGTGGGCATAACTGCCTTCAATCACGGAATAAGGCGAATACTTAACTTTCACCTCTTCCTTTAATGATTGACTCATGCAATCGTATGGCTGGTAAATGACATCCTTTTGATGTCGCAAAGATGAAAGAATTTCTTTATCAAAGCGTTCGTAATCGACATTGCCACCAGGTTTTGATAAACGTTCTCCACTTTTTTGTTCCGGGCGAAGAAAATAATCATCCATGTGAAATATATGAACTGGGAATAACTGGGCAAGGGTATGCGCAAGTGTTGATTTCCCACTTGCACAACAACCATCAGTCATAAAACAGGCATGTGCTTGTTTATGAAGCGTATCATGGATTTGCTTGTATACAGGAAAAAAATCCACATAAACTTTTGGCAGTATTCGATAATGAGGATGATATGCATTGGCATATGCAACACTGTGATGCATACTGTTTTCAAGTGCATCTTCTATTTGTGCTGTGGAAAAATATGTAGATAATTCATTTTTTTCAATCAGTGCACGCACAAGGGATACATCCTTTTTGATATGCTTTGTTGCCGTCACAAACATATGATTCCATAAGGATAGATCCCGTTCTTTCATCATGGCTAGTGGTACCCGCACATAGCCATTGCCAATTGGTTGAAGCTGCTCACTTGTACACGTACACGCTGCCTTTTTTTCTTCTTTTAAATATTGTAATGTTTGTATTTCATCTTCCACCATATGTTCCCCACCCATACCTGCCTGTATGATCAACTTTAATATATCCTGGGGCTGCGTATGGGGATGAAGCTTTTTCTCTAATGTTATTGCGTCTAATATATCAAACATATTACACCTTTTGTTCAAGATATTTATTATTTACCTTTCGTAAGAGTACCACAATCGATGGTAAAAATACCAGTTGAATCACAATACCTGGTAATGCTGTCACAAATGCTGCGGATATAAATACCTGTAAAGAGTACTTACCAGCCGCAAAAATCAAACCATTCAATATTCCATAAAACAACCGGCCTGAAATCATGGCAATGATCAATTGCACATAAGTACTTGTTAATTCATTTTTCAAATGTACTTTCTTTGACATCCATCCTGTCATAAAGCCATACATTGCTAATTCACAAATCATCCCCGGAAGGATTGGCGCAGATGGCATTCCAGTTAAAACACTGGATAAAACAGGCACCAGCAACCCACATAATAAACCATAATAAGACCCACACAACAGTCCACATAACAAGACTGGAATATGCATTGGTAAAAAGATACTTCCCGCATTTGGTATCACATGTAATGCCATTGGCAAAATCAGTCCTATCGCAATACATAATGCACAGAATACCATATTTCGAATATTTTTCGTCATAATCATCGCTCCTCTTTTCTTTAAGTATAAAGTAAATCACAATCTATGTAAATCATTTTACAATTGCTTCCATAGTGTAACAGTTGAAGTGCACTCCAAGTCAAGTAAAAAATATTTTTTTAAATTCCTTGACCTGGAGTTTACTCCAGGTGTTAAGCTTAATACAGACAGATATATACCACAAAAGGCTTCTATGAATATCTGTTTTTACATATTCTATTTAAGGATACCTTCACAATTATACATAGAAAATCATGTTATAATAGCTATGCGAAAGGAAGTGATGTTATTTGAAACGTAAATTCTTTATATTTATGATGATCCTGATCATTGTGATACCCTGCTTTTTCTTATGGCGGCAGCATTGTCGTAACTATACGCTTCAATATACAACACCTTCTTCTCAAGCAGGGATGCCTGATCAATTGCGTGTGGCAACCTATAATGTAAAATTATTAAATCATGGAGAGGATTTAGATAAGTTCGCCAAGGAAATCAAAGCTCTACAGCCTGATATCTTATGCCTTCAGGAAGTAGATCAAAATGCTTTACGCAGTGGCAATATGGATATGGTAAAAGAAATGGCAGAAGCATGTGACATGCCTTACTATCATTTTTTTCAAACGATGTGGATCATCGATGGATACTATGGCATTGGGATTTTAAGTCGCTATCCAATCACAGAAGTATCCTCTACACAATTACCCAATGAATTATTAAAAGAACCAAGAGTATTAGGAAAAGCAAAAGTGGAAATTCATCATCGTATCATTCAAGTCTATCTTTCTCATTTAAGTTTTAAAGAGCGTGAAGCCAGAAAAAAACAGATTGCATTTATTTCCAAGGAAATACAAAATACGACAGATACTTTGTTTCTGGGTGATTTCAATACTTTCCAAGAATCTGATTTCTTTTCCATAGATGGTATGCAGGCAGTAAATCATTTTAAAAATCCTTTCATCACCTTTCGGGATTTTGGTTTTCCAGACAATATATATTATTCCAATAACTTTACGCTAACACATGCGGATACCATTCCCTCCTCATTCTCTGACCACAACATATTATACTGCGATTTAAAAATAAAGGAGTGATCTATATGACAATTGCAGAAGTAAGTAAATTAGTTGATTTATCAAATGACACCCTGCGTTATTATGAACGTATCGGACTAATTCCACCTGTTCACCGTAATAAAAGCGGTATCCGTGATTATGATGAAGAAGATATTCGATGGGTAGAATTTATTAAATGTATGCGTAGTGCTGGCTTACCAATTGAAGCATTGATTGAATATGTTAGCTTATTTCGACAAGGGGATGACACTGCGGATGCTAGAAAAGCGTTACTGATAGAACAGCGTTCCCTGTTAATTAAACGTATGGAAGATATGCAGGCTACCCTTGATCGTTTAGATAAAAAAATTGAACATTATGAACATATCACAGCGATAGAAAAAAGCTTAAAATAAAGGTACGAGTAGAATTTTCGTACCTTTATCTTTAAATATTCAAATATGCTATAACCTGAGCTAATGAACCTGCATCTGTATCAAGACCACTTTCATCACCAATTTGATAATCTTTTACAAGATAGGTTGGTATTTGTAAAGAGGATGCTGGAACAATATCTTCTTTTACATCATTTCCAATCATCACACATTCTGCAGGCTGTAAATTACAGTTCTCTAGAATTTCTTTATAATAATCAGGATTTGGTTTACAATAATGAGATATTTCATATGTCGTGATATAATCAAAATCATCCTGTGTTAAATCAATCCAGCTTAATCTAGATAAAACAGCTTCTCTTGGAAAGATTGGATTGGTAGCAAGAATTACCTTATGCCCTGCCTGTTTCACTTTTTCCACAATATCCTTAGCGATATGAGAAGGTGCTGTGGCAGCTTTCGCATCATGAAATTCATTCTGATAAAATCCTAATAATAAAGTATTTAACTGTGCTCGATCATGGTTCAGATCACTTGCCATCACCTGATCAAAACCTTTCCAGAAGGCTTCTTCATTACTTTTGGTACCATTATTTCCAACCATATGTTTTAAGCCATTCCAAACACCTTTGATGGCTTTTTCTCCATCATAGCCAAGTTCATAAAACTTTTTGCCCAACAATTTCAGATAACATTTTGTGAAATAATCGTTATCCATTGGCAATAAAGTACCATCTAAATCAAATAATACTGCTTTTACCATGTTAATTCCTCCATACATATAGAGATAAGGATATCACTTTTTCCTAATTTTCGCAATGTGGTTTAAGCGATATAAGTATCTACAAATTTTAAAATACGTGTTTCTGTCTGCGTAAAAACTTCTTCAGGAATTTCTTTTACGCTTTTTTTCTTTTCCTGATAATAAACACCACGTAAATTACCACGGATGAAATATCCTTTATATGAAAACATGAATTTAGCATAAATCCCTGTTTGACCGTTTTCCTCCACACCTTTATAAATCACTTTGATGATTTTACCATCATGCTCTAACTGTTTACGTATCGTTTTTTCTCTAGGCTTCTTATTATGAAACATCAAGCGTTGACGCTCTTTTGTGATTTTTACACGTATGCCATTAACTGAAAACTCTAAAATATGATTATCTTGTAGAAGTTTTGAAGAGATACTACATTCATTTGCATGTCTTTCAAACATTTGTTTATTCAAAGGATAATCGGCATAAGAAAAAGTCTGAGCACATGCGATCTCAGTAGTTTTTGTTCTGGTAATTTCAAAGCATCCAACACCTGCTAATAAAATAATCATGAACCAAATCAAATACTTCTTTTTCATTACAAACCACCCTTCACTATATAATCATAACATACTTTTGATATATAAATGGTATAAAATAACAAAACTGTCATTTATTTTTTTACAACCCTGTATTTTTACTATTTTAGACAAATTAAAAAAAGTGTATAGATGAATTTGAATGTAAGCGCATAGCATTTATTGACTGTTGGTCATTTTTGCAATATCCTAAAGTACGTCAAGAAAATGACTGTTAGTCAATTTAAAGAGGTGATTCGTATATGCAAAGTAAGGTTTCGTTAAATAAAACGGAAAAGAAAAGACGCATAGAAGAAGCTGCAATCAATTTGTTTGAACATGATGACTTCAATAAAATTTCTATTGATCAAATCGTCAAAAAAGCCAGAGTTGCGAAAGGTACTTTCTATTTATATTTCAAAGATAAAGTACAGCTAACCAACCATCTGATTATCAAATACAGTTCCCTGCTGATTGATGAAGCTTTAGAAAAAGCCAAAGAGGCGAATATTGATGATCGTGTAGAAGAATTGATTTTCCTGATTGATTATGTTGTGGAATTTTTTAAGAAGAATCCCGCAAGAATCAAGGTCATACAGAAAAATCTATCTTGGAGTCTTATCTCTGACAAATTAAAAGACAGTGACACCTATGAAGTCAGCAATCATTTAGAATGCTACAGTGATTTTCTGGTCAGTCTTGGTTATACCAAAGACGAAGCATTTCAACTGATATTCATGATCATAGAACTGGTATCCACCCTTTGCTATTCCAGCATCGTGTTAAAACAGCCAGATGATATCGATCATGTGAAACCATTGCTTTACGATACCATTCGTAAAATGATTCAAAGATAAAGGAGGAGAAATGATGAAAAGCAAATTAAGTCAATTCATCGTAAAAAAGCGTAATCTGATTCTTGTAATCGCCATTTTACTGCTGATTCCAAGTGCAATCGGATACGCCAGAACCAAAGTCAATTATGACTTATTAAGTTATCTGCCTGCGGATGCAGAATCCATGATTGGACAAAAATCCTTAGGAGATGATTTCCAGTTAGCAAGTACAGGTATGCTGGTTGTTGAAAATATGCCAGATAAAAATGTTGAGAATTTAAAAAAACAAATTGAAAAAATTGATGGTGTGAAAGATGTATTATGGCGTGGAGATGTCTTAGATATCGCTATACCAAAAGAAGTACTTCCCAAAGATATAAAAGAAATGCTGTATTCTGATAAAGGAACCTTAATGATTATCACCTTTGAAGAAGACAGTGCTTCTGAAAGAACCATGAATGCGATTCATGAAATCAAAGGATATAGCGAAAAAGAATGTTACCTTGGCGGATTCTCAGCTGTATCTGAAGATATCAAAGACTTATCAGAAAAAGAAACCCCATTATATGGAATAACCGCAATTATCTTATGTATGATTGTTTTATTTATGGGACTTGAATCAACGATAGCTCCTTTCATCTTCGTTGCTGGTATAGCCTTCCCTGTTGCATATAACTTTGGTACCAACGTATTTTTAGGGGAGATATCTTATATTACCAAAGCACTTGCCTTAGTCTTGCAGCTTGGTGTAACAATGGACTACTCCATCTTCCTGTTGCATCGATACCAAGAAGAAAAGAAGAAAACAGATGATCGTGATGAAGCAATGTCAAATGCCATTCAGGCAACATTTACCTCTATCACTTCCTCATCCATCACAACCATTGCCGGTTTCTTAGCATTATGTGCAATGCAGTTAACCCTTGGTAAAGATATTGGTATCGTTATGGCAAAAGGCGTTATATTTGGCGTATTGTCCACAATCATCATTCTGCCATCCTTATTGATGCGCTTTGATAAATATATTGAAAAATGGAAACACCCAATCATCTTAAAAGAACCAAAGATGTTACCAGGTTTCCTTACAAAACACTATAAATCCATTTTGGTCATCTTCTTAGTTTTATTTATTCCTATGGGTTACGCACAAAATCATACAAGTGTTTACTATGATCTAAGTGCAAATATGCCACAAGATTTCGCAAGTATTATTGGCACAAATAAATTAAAAGATCAATTCCATATGACAACGACCCACTTCTTGCTGGTAGATGAAAATCTGGAGAGTTATAAGATCAAAGATATCTGCGATCAGGTAGAACAATTAGATGGGGTATACAATGTTGTATCCTACGAAAGTCTGATTGGTGGAGGTATTCCTCAACAATTTGAACCAGATGCTATCAAAGATATATTAAATAACGGTGGTAAGAAAATGATATTGGTAAACTCTACGTATACTGCCGCAACAGATGAAGAAAATGAGCAATTAGACAAGATTGATCAGATTATGCATCAATATGATAAACATGCGGTTATCGCTGGTGAAGGCTCCTTAACAAGAGATTTGATTACAACAACCGATATCGACTTTAAGATGGTAAACATCTTATCTGTTTTAGCAATCTTCTTAATTATTGTCATTACCTTTAAATCATTTGCATTACCGGTTATTCTGGTCGCTTCCATAGAATTTGCTATTTGTATCAATATGGGTATTCCATATTTCACAGGAAGTGTGCTGCCATTCATAGCTAGTATTGTCATTGGCACTATCCAATTAGGAGCTACCGTCGATTATGCAATTTTAATGACCACCCGATACAAAGAAGAACTATTAAATGGTAAATCCGTCATAGAAGCCGCAAAAGAAGCTGCCGCAAAATCTGCGCCAAGTATCATCACATCTGGTTTATCCTTCTTTGCTGCATGTATTGGGGTATCCTTTATTGCGAAAATGGACTTGATCAAGAGTTTATGTACCTTGATTTCACGAGGCGCAATTATTTCTATGCTGGTCATCTTGCTGGTACTTCCTGCATTATTGATCGTATGTCACAAATTTATTGAAAAAACAACAAAAGACTGGCCAAAAGCCAAT
Source organism: Absiella sp. AM09-50 (assembly GCF_003433845.1). Taxonomy (NCBI): domain Bacteria; kingdom Bacillati; phylum Bacillota; class Erysipelotrichia; order Erysipelotrichales; family Erysipelotrichaceae; genus Amedibacterium; species Absiella sp. AM09-50. Next base: position 6,560 of record NZ_QVFI01000039.1, on the reverse strand, counting down.
TTAAAATAAGAGAGGTAGAGGAAAATGAAGAAAAATGTAAAAGTATTAACTTGTACAATGTTAAGTATGATGCTGGCAAACTCTGGTCTTGCTGTCTACGCAAAAGATGGTGATGATACAGATACTACAAAAGATGAAACCATCTATGCGATTCTAAACAGTGATGGCACTGTGGAAGAACAAATTGTCAGCAGCTGGCTGCACAATGATCATGGAATCAAGAATATTAAAGAAAATCTGGATATCAAAGATGTTAAGAATGTAAAAAGTGATGAGAAGCCAAATATTTCTGGAAATACCTATACATGGGATTCAGAAAGCAACGATATCTATTATGAAGGAACTACAACGAAAAAACTGCCTGTAAACGTAAACGTCACTTACAAATTAGATGGCAAAGAAATCAAAGGTAAAGATTTAATTGGAAAAAGTGGAAAACTAGAAATCCATATCCAAATGAAAAATACACAGACAAAAGTAGTAAATATCAATGGGAAAAATACTAATATTCACCCTTTATATGTAGGTGCAGGGGTTGTTGATTTAAGTAGTGACCATTTCAAAAATGTAAAAATTAATCATGGAACTGTTTTATCTGAAGGTAATAATCAGGTAGTAGGTTTTGTAAGCATTCCTGGTCTTGAAGATACTTTAAAAAGTAGCAATATTGATCCTGAAGCTGTAAATTATAGTGATGAATATGTTATCGAATGTGAAACAAACGATTTTGAACTAGGACCAATTATGGTAACTTTCACACCAGAAGTTCCTTTAGATAAATTGAAAGATATTGATTCTTTTGATGATTTAACAAAAGGTTTAAATGACTTAACAAGTGCAAGTGAACAGCTGTTAGATGGTACAACACAGCTTGCGGATGGTACAAATACGTTCAATTCCAAGATGAAAGAATTAGTAGATGGTGTCCCTACCCTGACAAATGGTGTGGATACATTGAAAAATGGTACAGGACAGCTGGTTAGTGGTTCTACTGCATTATCTTCTAATTTAAATGTGTTACAGAATGGATTATCACAGGCAAAGGAAGGCACATCTGCCTTGGTGAGTGCAACTGGTTCTATGAATGAGCTGGTGGATGGAATCAAACAAGTCAATGGCGGAAATACTGCTTTGGCAGCTGGTTTAAAAGATGGTAGTGCTCAATTAAACAGTTTATTAACAAGTGATATTTATCAATCAGTAGCAAGCAGCTTATCTGGTTTACCAGATGAAATAAATAGCTTGGAAGCTGGTTTATCCCAGTTAGCAAATGGTGTTGGACAACTACAAGCTGGATTAAGTACCGTAGATGCTAATGGAAACAAAACAGATTTGGCTGTTGCAGAAGAAACTGTAAATCAAGTCGCTGCGCAATACGCTCAAGCTTGTGAACTTGATGCTAATAGCCAAGAATGTGGTATTTATAAATCATTAAAAGGTGTTACCGGTGCTTTAGATAATACAAGAGATGGAGTCAATACATTAGCAGAAGGTGTACAAGGATTAGCATCTAAACAGCAAGAATTGGAAAATTTAAAATCACTAGCAACAAATGCCTCAGGTTTATTAAGTAAGGTAAATGATCTTTCTAACAATCTGAATACAGCTGCTCAATCTGCAGAAACTTTAGCTGCCGGCACAAATCAATTAAATGAAAAAGCTGGTGCATTGTTACAATTAAATCCTTCTTTACAAAAACTAGATGGTGCTTTAGGACAATTACAGAATGGTTCTTCTCAATTATATACAGGCAGCCAGACATTAACACAAGGTATTCAAAGTGCAGATCAAGGTGTTGCACAGTTACAGGGTGGTGCGAAAACAATAACAAATGGTGCTGGACAGTTATATGATGCAAGCAGCTTATTGGCAAGTAAAACAAAAGAATTAAACAATGGTATGAGTACATTCAAAACAAGTGGTATTGATGAAATGAACCGCCGTGTAACTTTAACAGTTGATGATATTAATCAGATTCTTGCGATCAAAGATGAAATCATCAAAGAAAATGAAACACAACATACCTTTACAGGCGCTCCAGAAAACAGTGAATCAAAAGTAAAATTCATTTATAAAACTGAAGAATTGGAAAAAACAAAAAAAGCTGATACAGAAAAAACCACAACAACAGAAAGTAAAAAAGAAAACTTCCTTGATAAAATCGGCGATTTCTTTAAAAATCTATTCTAAACATTAGACACAGAAGTTAAAAAGCTTCTGTGTTTTTTTTCGCAAAAGATATCTTGTCAACAAAAGATAGCATGATATAATTAACCTACCATAACAAGGAGGTACCTCATGGCTAAACAACAATATATTTGTCCAAAATGTGGCAATACGCACTATGAAAGTGATCAGTTTCAAGCAACTGGAGGAAATTTTTCAAAAATATTTGACGTACAAAACAAAAAATTTGTGACAATTTCTTGTACAAGATGTGGTTATACGGAATTATATAAACGTGAAACTGATGCAGGTTGGAATATTTTAGACTTTTTGACAAACTAAAAGGGCATATGCCCTTTTTCATTGATAAATCGCAGTATCATCATTTGTTTCTTCCAATAACTCTCTAGCCTTTTGAAACTTTAAAACCCATGGTATGAGCTGTAATAAAAAAATTGAAAACGCTAAAACTTGAAAATGCTTTGTATAAACAGAAAAAACATTACAGATGAAAGGAAACATTGGTAAAAATGCACTCGCCTCGATCATTAGTAATATCGCTGCTATTTTTATTTTAGAATATTTTTTTACTATTTTTCTTGCATCCGCAATATTTATGTGTAATACATAATGAATTATAAGAAAAATTACTGCTGGAAAAATAATAGATAATGCTTCCGTAATCTGCCATAGTACTACATAATAAAATATCAGCATCTTTTTCTCCTTTTCAAAAAACGCCATGGAAATAATCCAATGGCGTTTTATTTTATTGTTTTAATTCAACCAGTTTTCGATTGATTTTTAAATAAACTCTGCTATAGATTGCGAAAATCAACAAAATGATAATGCTGATTGTGATACTAATAATCAAAAATATAGAATCTACACGTCCTGTTTTTGAGTTTAAGAAGAATAAGAACACACCCATACATACAAGACATGCAATCATCATCGCAAGCAGAGAACGCCAGGAACTCAGCAAACGACTATATAATGCTACACGTGATACACGGTCACTAAAAATATGTGGTTCTATTTCATCTTCTTTGACTTCTGTACGGAAATAATTCCACATACCATCAAATTCACCTTTTTCACTATAGATTTTTTCCCAGCCAGCATCTTTATAATTGGTTTCATAACGAGAACCTTCTCGTTTATCTTTTTCATAATATCCTAAATGATAGAAGTAATTTTTACTTTCACCAGTCTGGAAAACATATTGAATTCCAGCTTTCTTTACGAAATGCATCCCTTTTAATGACATTTCATGCAGATATTTAGCTTCTTCTTCCATATCGGACACAAAAAATAATTTATATTTTTTGACTTCTCCTGGAGCTAATACAACCTTTTCAGGCTTAAATTCATCCTTTTCTGCTTTCTTTTCTTTGAGCTGTGTGTGAACTTTTTTCACAACAGCGCCGCCTTTTTCTTTGATCTGGTCAACAGAAACAACCGGTTTCTTTCCTGATGCTTCTCTATTTTTGACCCATGTTTCTTTTTTCTCTAACAGGTCTTTACCTGCAGCTGCTGTTTTATTTTTCAATAATGATGCTTTTTCTTTCACTGATTTTAAAGCATCATTCACTTTTGCTTTATTTTTTTCTGATTTTATTTGTGTATTCGTGACTTCCTGAACTGGTTCCTGTTTTTCATCATCAGCATCGTCCAGTAGTTGTGTTTCTGCTCTTAATTCTTCTATTAATGTATCGCCATCCACAAGTTCTTCTGTGAACTGATCCTTCTCTAATTCATTTTTATTCATAACAGGACCTCCTAAATCGTACCTTTTAAATTTATCATGTAAAAGTTTTGATGTCAATGATTAAAAAGTCCTTATTCATACGTTCATAGTATTATTTTCATTCTTTTTAAAGCATTGATTTTCAAACATTCTTAGATTAGAATATCTTACCTTGTTGTATTTTTTAGTGCAAAAGGCATTCCTATTAAAGACCACATCAGCATTTTAAGAAATGATCCTCTATTATCTTCTCCTATATAAAACGTTTTCTTATATTCAGGAAAATCTTTTTCTTAATAACCTTTTTCTTTTATTTTCCTGTCCAGTGTAAAACGCGAACACATAACATGCCTTTTTAAGTAAATCGTGGGGAGGGTCCATCTTGGTCCGCCAACCTTATTAAGATGGTAGAACAAACCTTGCCTTTTATATTCCCCTCATCTGCAACAAAAAAGACCTTTGCAGGTCTTTGTATAAGTTTAATTTTAATGGAGCAGATGAGGGGAATTGAACCCCCGTATCAGCCTTGGCAAGGCTGTGTTCTACCATTGAACTACATCTGCATGGCGGTCCAGATGGGACTCGAACCCACGATCTCCTCCGTGACAGGGAGGCATGTTAACCACTACACCACTGGACCATCATTTAGTTTTTCGTTCACGCCTTATTTCCTTAGCGCTCGTATATAATACCATGGGTTTAAAATTTTGACAACCCCTTTTTTGAAATTTTTTTAAATTTTTTTGATTTTTTATTTTTGTTCAATCATAGACACGAAAACGATGGATTAATCACATTGTGAAAAATTGTCTTTCCTTCATCTAAGGCATATTTTTTGCGATAAGCAAAAAATGGTTGCATGTGATTGATTTTCAACTTTATGTATATAGCAACAAATTCTAAAGAAACCTATATACAAAAAAAACTGCCAAAATTGTATGTTTTATGAACTACATATAGGTTTTTTTAATTTTTTTTACGATTTTTTAGGATTTTCAGAATTTTTTACGTATGTATATAAGTGTAAGGAGGTGAATCTAATGTATCTAACGATCAAGACAAATTTAAAAATTACCCCATGGGCCATGGATGTTATTCAACGATATGGAATTATCTATCATAAAGAATTTGAGCGATTAATTCATCTATATCAACAAGCCGGCAAAATCATTTTCATAGGATATCGTGAAATCAATAGCGAAATTGCATTTCATTCTAAAGAACAATTAATACGCCTTGCGCAAACATTCTATGAGATACGTAAAAAACATGCTACTGCACAATATCATCGATTATTTGTACTATCGGCCAGATCATTTCAATTGAAAGATGATGAAGTACTTATGGAATTTGGCAGAGGCTTTATGAAATATCCATTGCGATGCACAATTCTTTTGAATGATCATCAAAAACAAATGCTGCGACAACACGAAGTTCTGCGCATGGATGTCTGTAAGGAAAACAAATATTACGTTGTACGCTTTATTCTCAAAACTGAAAGTATCTTGTCACAACACACACAGGAAAATGAAATTTCCATGGGAATTGATCTTGGGATGAAATGTCCTGCCGTATGTTATACAAGTGATGGAAAAATTAAATTTGTAGGAAATGGAAGGCAAATGAAATATGAATTTCGCAGAATCAATTTACGATATCGTAAACTGCAAAAATCAAACAATCCTGTAAAACTAAAAAATTATGGACACAAATTACATAACTACAAAAAGCATATCGATCATTGTATATCAAAAGATATTGTAATGTATGCAAAGCAACAAAATGTCACTGTTATTCGTTTAGAAAAATTGTTAAATCTTCAACAGAAATTCCATCGACACGATATGATTTGCTGGTCCTATCAGCGATTAGCTAATTACATTGAATATAAAGCCAATCTAGAAGGAATTCGCGTTGAATATGTAAATCCTTATCTGACAACAAAAAGATGCCCCAAATGCGGCAAAATCAATAATGTCAAAGGTCGTGATTACATTTGCAACTGTGGTTTTCACAAACACCGTGATTTAGTCGGTGCCATGAATATTCTTCATGCACCTAAGGCCTGATGGCCTGCCCCAAAAGCTAATATGCTCTGTTTGGGGATTGGTTAGTACGCACCTGAGTTCACGCGTGGCTCATAAAAAGCGTTCCGGGGTTTGAACTCATGTGCTTCGGCACGGTGAAGATTTCATCTTCACTAACACAGAGCTGCCATTTTTAAAACGGCAGCTCTGATGTATTTATTTTAAAATTGATTTTATTGTTTATAACAGCGATACAAAAACAGGTATTGCTGAAGTCAACAGGGCGCGAAACGTTTTAAGGTGCGAGAGATTGTACGTTTGTTACTCCGCATGAAAAAAACATCCTTGCGGATGTTATTTGTTCATTGGCGGAGTAGGAGAGATTTGAACTCTCGCGCCAGTTTCCCGACCTATACCCTTAGCAGGGGCACCTCTTCAGCCTCTTGAGTACTACTCCAGTGTTGACCAGTAGAGCAACGACAAAACGTCTGATTTCCTACTGCCATAAAAGTATAACATAGACATTTTTAAAAGTCTAGCTTAATTTTCAATAAATCGCAAAAAAATATGATTCGAATATGATAATGTCTTAATGAAACCAAATTGATTTTGTCTTT
>NZ_QVFI01000038.1:0-25141 GCF_003433845.1 Absiella sp. AM09-50 | reverse complement strand
TCTATCTATATATCAGAAAAAACGCAAAAAAAAGAGGAATTAGCCTTTGATTTACATTCAATAGCTATATTCCTGATTTTTGTTTTTGTCAATATCTTTAACTTATTGGCATTGGATATTACTCTATGATTTATTCTTTATCTTCTTTATCTAACAAGGCAAAGAAATCTTCCATTGGCATTGGCCGATAATAATAAAATCCCTGTATTTCATCAACGCCTAGAGATTGTACAAGCTCTACATCTTCTTTTTCCTCCACGCCTTCTGCGACAATATGCATACCAAGTATCTTTAACATTTCCACAATTGCTGTTAAGATCTGAACCTTGTTGCCTCGTGGTGATTCTTCAAAGAAACAACGATCAATTTTCACTATATCAATATCTGCATATCGTAATACATTAAAGGAAGAACATCCATTTCCAAAATCATCCAGTGCACACTGGAAACCTTCTTCATGGAACTCTTTAATCAACTCGTTCATCTTTTTTTCATCAATAGATATACTTTCTAAAAATTCACACGTAATCATATTTCTTGGTACGTCATAACGTTCAGAGATATTTTTATAATCTGAAAATATTTCTGAATCATGGAAATGTGAATTAGATATATTAAAGCTCATATTTACGATTTTTTTATGCTCTTTTAATCTTTGATCCATGCGTTTTAAAACCTTTTCATATTCCCATAAATCCATCATACGAATATAGCCATTCTCATTTAAAATCGGCAGAAATTCCTGAATTGGCACCATGTTTCCATCTTCATTAAACAAACGAAGCAGTGCTTCTCCACCGATGATTTCATTTGTTTTTGCGCTGACTTTAGGCTGGATATATACCTGATACATATCTTTTTCACGACCTAATCCTGTCCATTCTTCAATTTGACGAGAACGCATATATTTTTCAAAAAATTCTTGTTTATATACTTCATAGCTAAATACACGATAAGAAATCGTATCCGTATACTTTCTACATAATTCAGCCATATCATTCGCTTTTTCAAAACTACAAGTTTTATCATCTACATAATAAATGCCAAAAGATGTATAAAGATTATGAAAAAGGATTGGATTTGTACAATCAAACAGTACATCGACACAGGGTCTTAACCATTCAGCAACAAGTTGTTCATTTGAATCACAATGTTTCAATATAATATAATTATCCGCATATTCGCGAATCATTGCATCATTTTCAGATAATGTGGTAGCCAACACGTTAAAAACATCCATCAATATTTGATTGCCTGCCGCTTGACCATGGCGTTCATTATAATAACGGAAATTCTTTATATTCATTCTAATTAAAGCAAAAGATTCGTTTTTTTCTATAAATTCTTTATACTTCTCAATTAACGATTCTTTATCATCCATATTCCCACTCCCTACCACGAAAGTATAACATACTTATAACCTTTTTTTATTTTTTATGCAAAAAATTATATAAAGACCCCAATAAATTCGAATCATTATGAAACTTACATGGCATAATTTCCGGTTTTGGTACATTTACAGGGATTCTTGCCCAGAATTCATCCATCGCTTTTTTCAATTCTGATATAAATAATGGCTGTAAAGAAATGCCTCCACCAATACAGATACGTTGAGGATCAAACATACATTGCATATTATAGAATTGTTTTGCCAGTTCTCCACAATATTCTTTAAATATACGCCAAGCGTTTTCATCCTGATTTTCTAACATAGTGAATAATGCTTTTCCATCAATATCTTCTTTCAGCTGTTTTGCGTCTTTGACTTTTTTCAATAAGAATGGTACGCCGGCATCATGATGAAAGCTTGCGCCCCATCCCAATGTATCTATATCTTTTGTGATTAAACAGGATATCTCTCCTGAAAAGTTATGTGCACCTTTAAATACTTCTCCATTAATAGTCAAAGAACTGCCAATTCCTGTACCAAATACCACAACCATACCAATTGCGATATCTTTCAAATTACCTTGCCATACTTCCGCAAGTGCTGCACAACGTGCATCATTCTCTAAGGAACAAGGAATTCCATAACGTTTTTGCATTTCCTCAACAAATGCAAACTGTTTCATATATCGTAAAGAACCACCTTCGATGACAATACCACGTTGCGCATCTACAGGCCCTGGAAAAGATACCGCAATCCCTTCATGTTCCTTTTTTATTAACCGGTCCATCACACTCCAGAACTCATCAAATGATGTTAGTGGCGTCTTGATTTTATCTTGTGAAAGAATCTTTCCATCCACATCCATATCTGCATATTTGATAAATGTTCCACCAATATCCATTACACAATAGCTCATAAAAACACCCTCTCTTATATCTCTTTAAGTATAACACGAATGTTGCTTTTTTTACCTGTTTTTCCCTAAAATTAAGTCTTTCATCTGACATAATAAAAGGCTCTCTTGAGGGATTGAGAGCCTGGCATGAAGGTAGGTAATGGAAGCTTATGTTGTGTAAACATGATAGTTATTTTAGGGATGGGGAAACTATCTTCCATTACCAGTTTGATTCAAACAAGCAAGATTTCTGCCTGCGTATATACTATAGCGCATGAATGTGAAATGTGTGTGAACATTTTATGAAAAAATTTATTTTTTATCAAAACCGCCTACTACCGTTGATGTACAAAATAACGCCTCTTATGAAAATTCTCCCCTGCTTTAAAAGGTTTTACGTATAATGAAAGAGGTTTAAAGGAGGAGATGTTTATGAATATTGGTAATTTGGCCGTTACCTCTATGAAAAACGAGAAAAAGAAATATTCTTTTCTGATTGTGAATTTAACCTTCGCAGTCGCTGTTTCAATTATTTTTTCACACTTTGTATGTAATCCAACCCTTGGATTCTCTGGTGCATTTGCACAGGAAATGGTAGCGGATGGCACCTTGCCAATCGTTTATCTGTTTTTGATGGGTACATGTATTATCGTGGTAGCGGTTGCCCTTGTATTTTATGCAAATGAATCCTATCTTCAAAATCAAAAGAAAACCCTTAGTATTATGGCGATGTCAGGCGCAAATTTGGTATCAATCACCAAATACTTTGCGCTACAGCACCTCATCTGTATGTTGTTTGCGATGATCGCAGGTATACTTATTTCATTTATAGGATTGCCCATCGTCAATTTTATATTATCAATTGCGACATCTTTGATCATTCCTATCTTTGCTTATGATATTTCAGCATATGGAATAGGACTTTTGATCATTATGGTAATGTTATTCTTTTTATGGCTGTGTGACATTGGGTATGTATATCGTACTGATAAATTTGAACTGACCAAATCTGTGGCAACAAAACAGCCGATGTAATGCCTGGCAAGAAAATATTTTCTTTATTAGGATATGGCATTCCTTTAATGATGATAATCATGATTCCACCTGTTTTACAATTATATCTTGTGTATATGATCATAGGCATGTTTGGCATCAGTGGTATTTTTCATAATATCCTGCCAGTCATATTTGAAAAATTACAGAAAAAGTATGCGTATGATGCTACAAAATCTATCTTATATTCTAATCTGATAGAAGCTGTAAAATCCAATGGATTCTTAACACGTATGATATCTATCTCCATGATGATTTTAAGTGTTTTATTATGTAGTAATGCACAACAGTCTTTGACGATTACATTTATCGCAATTTCCTTTGTGATTATGATCAGTATGATGCTATTGTGTATCTACAATAATATGACAACCCTAGCCGCAAAACGTACGATACAATACAGTAACCTTGTTTTATTGGGATATGATGAAAAGATGATCAAATCAATCATCAAGAAGGAGCAGTACTGGTACTTTGCGTTATTATTCTTATTACCATTTGTCTATGTGATAATCAGTATTGTGAAGTTTATGATGTATCAGGATATATCAATTATATTTACCATCAGTGTACTAGCTGTATTCATTGTTTTAATTATTCTATGTGAAAAATTATGTGAACTGCCACATGCTGCAGTATTAAAAAACAGGAGGTTTTCATCATGAGCGTATTAGAAGCAAAAGAAGTATCAAAAATATATTGTAAAGGCAAAGAAAATGAAGTTACCGCATTAAATCAAGTATCGTTAGCTGTAGAATCAGGTGAATTTATCAGTATTATGGGACCCAGTGGTTCTGGTAAATCAACATTACTACATGTATTAAGTGGTTTAGATACCATCTCTTTGGGTACTGTGGAGATTAATGACACTGATATTAGTAAGATGGGGGAAGCAGAAATGAGTCAATTTCGCCGAGGACATATCGGTTATGTTTTTCAGAATTTCAATCTGATTGATTCACTTTCTGTACATGATAATATTGCTTTGCCACTGGCTTTACAAAAGGGCGACAAACAGGCAATAGAATCAAAGATTCAGGAATATCTAACATCTTTGAACATTGCATCGGTAAAAGATAAACTGCCAAATGATTGTAGTGGTGGGCAGTGCCAGCGTACTGCGATAGCTAGAGCACTTGTACATGGTCCAAGTATTTTGTTTGCGGATGAACCAACTGGAAATCTTGACTCCGCAAATGCCCACGATGTATTAGAAATTCTTCAGAAGTTAAATTCAGAAAAAAATGTAACCATTATGATGGTAACGCATGATTCTATGGTAGCCAGTTATTCACAAAAGGTTTTATTTTTACGTGATGGCGTAATTGAACATGTCATAGAAAAAAAAGATAAACCACAGACAAAGTATTATGAAGAAATTGCTTCTTTCAATCTAAAAGATCGTATTCATATGATTAAGTAAGCACATAAAGACCAGATAACATATTTGGTCTTTTTTTCATAGATGAGCGCTTTATCTAAATCTTAATTCATATAATTTTGTATCTACAGGCAATTATACGTTGCACATTTTATGAACAGTGATAAAATATAGTAGACTTGGAAAGGACGAGGACTATGCATAATTTTTGGGGACATTTAAGTACCATCACAATTCATAAATGGCGTGTTATGAAACTTTGTTTTCGCTGTGGATTATATAAACAAGGATTAAAACATGATCTTTCTAAATATTCTCCTGTTGAATTTATTCCGGGTGTCCGCTATTTTCAAGGGAACCGCAGCCCGATTAATCGTGAAAAGGAATTACATGGTTACTCTATGGGCTGGCTGCATCACAAAGGCAGAAATCCTCATCATTGGGAATACTGGTTAGATAATGGTGATGAAGCACAGCATGGTGTAAAACCTGTGCGTATGCCTGTAAACTATGTAGTGGAAATGTTTTGTGATCGTATTGCCGCAAGCCGGACATATATGAAGGAGAAGTATCATGATGCGAGTGCTTATGAATATTTTATGAATGGCTATGATCGTGTTATGATGCATCCAGAAACAAAAGATTTATTACAATCTTTACTGGAATATCATCGAGATCATGGATTAGATGAAACGATTGCTTATATTCGCAAGGATATTTTAAAAAACAAATAAAACAAAAGCAGAATCACATGATGAACACATGCATTCTGCTTTTCTATACCTTAAATTTCTTCTTCAATACCGCCAAGTAATTCCAGTAATCGATTTAAATCATCATTGCCTTCATATTTGATCACAATCTGTTTTTCATCTACTTTAACTTTTGTCTGGAATTTTGATTGTAATCTTGCCTCTACCTGACCTAAATGAATATCTTTTGGTTTTGGCTGAGGTTTTTCTTTTGGCTCGTTTAATTCTTTTACAAGTGCTTCTACAGCACGTACACTCATATGAGAACTGATTGCCTTATGTGCTACATCATCCATAAGAGATGTATCTTTTAATCCAAGTAAAGCACGAACATGCCCCATGCTTAACTCTCCATCAACGACATAGTTCTGCACCTTTTTAGGAAGTTTTAACAATCGAAGCATATTGGCAACATGTTCTCTGGATTTTCCAATACGTTTCGCTAATTCTTCTTGTGTATAGCCAAGTTTCTTGATTAACTTTTCATACCCCTGTGCTTCTTCAATGGCATTTAAATCTTCACGCTGAATATTTTCCAACAATGCGATTTCCATCATCTGTTGATCATCCAACTCCATTAGAATGGCAGGGATTGTTTCAAGACCAGCTAATTTACTTGCGCGTAAACGGCGTTCACCGGTAACTAATTCATAGCCTCTTACCGCTTTTTTTACGATGATAGGTGTGAATACCCCATGTTGTTTGATAGATTCACTTAATTCCTGTATCTTTTCATCATCGAATTTTTTACGTGGCTGATATGGATTTGGTTTTACCTCATCAACAGCGACCTCAAAGCGATCAGCTACATGCTCATCCAGATTTCCCTGTTGAATATTTTCCAGGACATCGTCGACCTCTTCACCAAAAATGGCCGCAAGTCCTTTTCCCAGTCTTGGACTGCTCTCTTTTTTCGCCATGGTAAAACCTCCTACTTTTTCTTCTTGTTCATTTTTGAAACTTCATTCGCAAGTCCTGCATAAGCTTTTGCGCCTTCACAACGTACATCATATTCAAAGATAGACATACCTCTGGATGGTGCTTCACTTAGTTTTACATTTCTTGGTATGTAGTTTTTATACACACGATCTTTAAAGTGCTGACGTACTTCCTGTTGTACTTCTACACTCAGTTTAGTACGTGCATCATACATCGTTAAGACAACACCTTCGATTTTTAAATTCTTATTGAATAGCTGCTGTACCAAACGAATCGTTAACAACAACTGCGTAACACCCTCCAATGCATAATATTCACATTGTACAGGGATAATCACAGAATCCGCAGCAGTTAATGCGTTGGTATTCAATAATCCTAAGCTAGGTGGACAATCAATGATAATATAATCATAATCATCTTTTACCTTAATTAATTTATTACGAAGTAGTTCTTCTTTTCCTACTTCAAATTTTACCATTTGTAAATCAGCACCGGCTAATGATATATTGGCTGGTACGATATCGATTGGTGGTGAGCTTAATTTTTCTCTTACATCTGATACTTCATAATCTTCCATAATCAGATTGTATACAGATGGTTTATCTTCACCAACCTGTGCGCCAACACCCTGTGTTGCATTGCCCTGCGGGTCAAAGTCAACCAGCAGAACTTTATGTCCTAAATATCCCAAACCAGCCGCAAGGTTGATAGACGTAGTGGTTTTCCCTACGCCGCCTTTCTGGTTGGAAACAGCTATGATTTTTCCCATAGTTTCCACCTTTCTACTTCGGCAGACGGATTGTGATGATGACATCATCTTCCGTTTCCTGTTCCTGTATTTCTGCAGTATTTCCTGCACGTTCTACCATTTTTACAGCCTGATGAATCGTATTAATTGCGATTTTCAGGTTTTTAGAGATACCTTTCAGCATCACTTTGCGTTTTTCTTCTTTTGGCAGAGCATCCTGTTTCAACATTTTTTCAGTCTGCGCTACCGTTAAACTTTTCTTAACAATTTTCTTTAATGCTTTTTTCTGTTTATCCTCATCCAGACCAAGCAATGCTCTAGCATGACGTTCTGTGATTTCTTTTGCGCTGACTGCATTTTGAACCTCTTCATTCAGATTCAATAAACGAATTTTGTTTGCGATACTGGACTGACTTTTTCCAACCCGCAAAGCAAGCTGTGACTGATTTAATCCAGCATACTTCATGATTTCTACGTAAGATTTCGCTTCTTCAATCGCACTCAGATTTTCTCTTTGAATGTTTTCCACCAATGCCATTTCTGCCATTTGTATTTCATTAGCATCCATCACAATGGCAGGTATTTCTACTGCGCCATTCAGTTTCATTGCACGAAAGCGACGTTCTCCCGCAACAATCTGATACTTGCCATCTACTTCTCTGACTGTTAATGGCTGTATCAGTCCATTTTCTCGAATTGACTGTGCCAGATCCATCAATGCATCATCATTAAATTCTAAACGTGGCTGATATGGATTTGGTTCCACAAGATCAATCGATATCATCTTTGATTCTTTCATTCTATTCCTCCTCATAAAGGATTCTTCTTGATTTTCGCAAATGCTCTGGGATATTTATTAGGTGTCGGTTTTACTTTCTGATAAACAAAGTTCACCCGCTTAGAACCATCACTCAGCGTTTTGAAGTTTCTCTGTACTTCTTTACAACCCAGTGTTGTAATCGCTTTTTGTGCAAGGGAGGCTTCTTCTTCTCCATTCGCACCTTTCATAGCGATAAAATATCCATTCATTTTCACAAGAGGAATACACAATTCACTTAACACAGGCAAATTTGCCACTGCCCTTGCACTGACAAAATCAAAACTTTCCCTATATTGTTTTGCATAATCTTCTGCACGTGCATGAACACAAGCTACATCATCCAGCTTCAACGCTTCACACAACGCCTTTAAAAAAGTAACACGTTTCCCCAGTGTTTCCACGATTGTAATCTTTAACTCTGGATATACAATCTTTAAGGGGATACTTGGGAATCCAGCTCCTGCACCTACATCACAGAAACTTCCCTTTATATTGATATCAAAAGAAGGCAGGATCGAATCAAGAAAATGTTTCTCATAGATTTCATCTTCATCAACAATCGCAGTCAGATTCATTTTCTGGTTCCATTCAACGAGCATATCCTTATATATAGAAAACTGTTGTTTCTGCCATTCACTTAGCGTGATACCCTGCTCTTGCATCACATGAAAAAAATCATCTTTATGAAATATTTCAGACATAAGATCCCTCCAGCACCTTCTATTATAACAAAATTCATGTACTAACAAAACTGTAACTTTGTGAAATTTCTATAATCGACAAATAACTACCTTATTTCCTGGGAAATGTATGGGCAATCATACAAAAAAGCCTTCGATATTAAGAATACCCAAGGCTTTTTATTATTCAATTTTCAATTACGAACTTCCATCTTTGTATTGGATATGAATCTTTTTCTTTCCTGATTCCTCCACTTACAATATGTTATTTCATTTTTTTAATGTACCTGAATTTAAATCTTGAACATAGCATCTATCTTTATTCGCCAATTTAATTGTTACAGGTTGCGATTTTACACGCTTAGATCCTGCGTCTTAAAAATATCTATGTCCGTCGCTTTTATCATTTATCTGAGCATCACTTCCTTGATCTTTCGCTGAATGTTTCTTAATACTAAATTATTCAGTTAATATCACCTCCATGATATCAGATGCTATAACACCCAATATGTCATAATAGATTCTGTTTTTTTATGGCAACAATATGTATTGTACCAGCTATGACAGTTTCTATTATTTGATACTGCTTTGAATTTTATAGGAATACCATTGGTATGATCTTTCATTATGATCTGTCATACTCTATTATTCTTATAAATATTCAAATGTTAACAGCTATATGGAAAGGATTTATATACACCATCTCTCGTTATAACCAAGCATTGTATGGATGATGTTTCTATAATTCCTTACCTGCTAAATTCATTTATACATGGAGTTTCCTGTTTTCACAGATGATAGAATTACTTCTATCTTTTCCTGATACCTTGTCTGCTGTCACCAGTTCTTCTTCAGGCTTTAACTTCCGATGATCCACACCGTATGTCCTATAATGTTAAATGATTATGATATTTAAATTAACTTTCTATCTGATGGAATCCCTATACAAGAGAAACTTTCACGCATCAGTTTTGACAAGTTCCTTAATCATTTAACCAGCTATCGTTCCCATTTTCTCACCGCTCTCTTTCTTTTCTTATTTCTTTTTACACCTTTATTATATGCGAGTTATAAGAATTGTAAAGCGTTCTGGAATAATCGGTAAAATTTTGGAAAAATTGGTAAAATATCTTTAAAAGTATCTTATGCACATGGATAATTCATATTTTATTATATTTTAAATATCGTTATTATATAAATTTATTATTAATTTAAATTATATTAAGTATCATTTACTTTATGCATCATCTGTTTTCTACCCAATGAAAATCATGATAAAATATAATTCATAAAATAATAGAATATTTGAAAGGATGATTTGAATGAAAAAGCTGTTTAAAGATATAAGAAATAATAATGTAGAAGCCATTCAAGCGGCCATTACTAAAAATCCTACCATCGTAAATGAATATTTTGATGGGAAAACGCCTAAAAAAGACATAGGACAATCCCCGCTTCAGGTAGCGATTAAATGCCGGCATTTTGAGATCATTGACCTTTTGATTGCTCATGGGGCGGATATAAATTTCATGGAGGATCCTACCACCGTACCACCACACAGCACTTGTACTTCATGATGTTATCATTGGTGCCATGGATTCTTTACTATATCATGAATATGAAGATTCTTTAAAGTATATGAAGCTATTAGAAACTATGCTTAGGATGGGGGCTGATCCCAACAAAGAAACATTTTGTTCAGATTCGCCATACCCTACTTCAGCGATTGGCACATTGGTTGTACATGCGGAAAATAATTTAAATGAATATGTGGACTGTGATCCTAACGCATACAATATCTCAAAAAAACGCTTCTTTGATATCCTTGATCTGTTGAAAAAATATGGCGCAGATTTTGATCAATGGCTTGATCGTGATAACGATGGAGATGAAAGCAATCGTGCCACATACCTTGATGAATTTATCCCAAAAGAAAATCAGCCTTATGAAATGAAATATCGTGGCAAAATCATGAAAGGTGTTCACAAAGGTAATATTGATCAAACCAAAGTGATCCGTGCAGCCCTGAGAGAATACTTTAAATTATCATCATAAAAACATAAGGCGGGAAAACTTTAAAAAGTTCCCGCCTCATTCATATATCTTTTTTACTTTCCCACAAAGGCATGCATCTTATCAATCACAGATGCTTTCTTTGATCTGGAAATAGGTAGTTCTATATGATCCAGATAGACATGCTCCTGTTGAATCTTTGCGATATATTGCATGTTCACAAGATAACTCACGTGTATCCAGAGGAAATCATAGCCTTCAAAGAAAGCTGCCGCTTCTTTCATACTTTTACGTTCACGAAATTCTCCTCTGCGTGTATGATAAATTAAATACTTATCTTCTTTTTCGATGTAGAATATATCATTGATACGTAGTGGAATCGATACGTTATTGTAGTGAAATAAGTATTCTTCTTCCTTCTTCAACATGCGATCAATCAAAGGACAGACTGCCTGCATTTCCTCTTTAAGCTTTGTCCGGTCGAGATATAAAATACGCTGAAATGGATATCGTTCTTTCATTTCATCCTTTAGGTGAGCGACAGTATATAACATAATCCGTCTTGGTTTAGATAAAACAAAAGCCTGTGTAATTCTTGGAATATCAAATTTTTCATGAAATAACACGATTTGAAAATCCTGTTTTTCATCACTTTTCGCAAAATCTGTAATTCTGGTGAAATATGAAAATGACCATTCACGATCTTTTAAATTTCGCATTAATTCAAATAATACTTCTTTCGCAACTTCTTCTGTTTCTAAAATAGCCAGACGAATCATCCCCATCACTCTCCTATTGTATATCAGCGTAACTTACAAGTTTCACCTTTTCTTTCTCTAATAATGCTTTGCATTCTTTATTACATATAATATCCAGTTCTTCAATACGTTTCATATAATAGGAAGTCATAGATGTTAAAACCTTATCAATATAAGCAGGATGACACATTAAGTCATATGTTTTATCATCTTCCATTCCTTTTATAATGTTTTCAAAGCTTTCCAGGGAAACACCTTCGTTATAAAACGCCATGATCAGCTCTGATTTTTTTACATCACTTTCATAAACAAATCCTCCACGGATTGGATATGGATATTTTTCCAATAATCTTTTGATAACTGGTTTTAGTTTTTCTGTTGTATGAATATGGTGATGAGAATCTAAATGATCAATTTTGATACCAGCAGCCAGTACTTTTTCAATCTGTGCCTCCAGTTCTTGATACATTTCTTCTTCATCGTACACATCAATGTCCAGTTGATTTCTGAAATAGCCAGTTTCAGTAACCAATGTCTTGTGTGTTTGTAATAGTGGCTTGTAACAAGTCAGATTCAGATGCACACCAATGTGCATTTCTGGATGCTGTTTTGCCATTTCTACAGCGTGATCAAAACCAGGCATATTTGCCATGATCGTTGTAGAAGTCAGGATGCCATCCTGAAATCCTTTCAGAATCCCGTAATTCACGGCCTCACTTAAGCCGAAATCATCAGCATTCATAATTAATTTCTTCATTTTTTCTTTTTCCTCCTTGTCAAGATGTTTCTTCTATATTATACTCTTAATTAAGCTCATATGAAAGCGGTTCAACCAATCGCATCATAATTTTTTAAAAATTGTAAATCCTAATATGTAAAAGGAGATGTATCACATGGAGAGCTTATGGATCGTTTACTGGATTGGTATTTTCGCTTCTTTCGTTTTCGCCTGTTACAACATCATAAAAAAAAGATTAGTTTCCGGCACGTTACATGCATTGATTACCATTGCTTTCACAGCTTTATCCGTTATCATTGGTATTAATAGTGGTTATACTGGCAAGGGACAGGATGAGTTCACTTATTTCGTGAATCGTCTGTTTTCTCTAAAGTTTGATTCTGTATTATTAGTGGTATTATTTGTATTGATGCTTGGCTTTAATATTTATCATATCGCAGTATTCTATGAACAGTCGAATGTGTAAAAAACCTCTGAAAATTCAGAGGTTTTAAAATACTTTCGCAATTATTTTTTTACAAGTTTCCATATCTAATGAAACATCCTTTAGTGCTTCAATCAATATCTCTGCACATTTTTCTCTACTCAGCTTATCACTATCTAAACAGATATCATATGTTTTCTTATCGCCCCATCTGCTTGTGCAAACTGCATTATGATAATTTTTCCGTATTTCATCTTCTTGGTATAAAATCTTTAATTTATCTTCTTTTGTTGCATTGCTTACATCATATAAAGGATCCACATTAATTCTAGGTAGTTTATGTTCAATATTTGTATTATAAAGTAAAACATTTAAAAATTCTGTTTTATTTTTCACAACTTCTGCTGCAGCGCGTTCATGGATAATACATGGTCCTTGTTCAATGGCTATTAATATAGCTTTTGAAATAGCTTGATATACGCGTTGGAATTCTTCATCATCTTTCAATTCATCAGGATTTCTTCCAATTAAACTTAAATCAAAATTTCTTAGATATTCTTCAGTAAGCCATTCTTCATCCGCAAATTGTATGAGGTGCTTTGCTTCATAAAATTTCATATCTAGTGCATCTGCCACAATAGCAGAAATCCAACGCCCCATACTGCAGTATTCACTATCCATAAATAAACTTTTTTTCATATTTAATCCTCCTCGTGTATATATTCACCATTTGTTTGAATTACTTTTTGATACCAATAGAATGAATCCTTTTTATATCGTTGATATGTTCCATTTCCATAATCATCTACATCTACATAAATAAAGCCATATCTTTTCTTCATTTCACCTGTAGATGCCGCTATTAAATCTATTGGCCCCCACATGGTATATCCCATTACATCAACACCATCTAACATAATTGCTTTTTCAAGTTCTTTTAAATGAGCTTTTAAATATGATATACGATAGTCATCATGAACTTCTCCTTTTTCCAATTGATCAATAGCCCCTAAACCGTTTTCTACAATCATCACTGGCAGCTGATAACGATCATATAATAGATTTAATGAATAACGTAAGCCTTGAGGGTCAATTGTCCATCCCCAGTCGCTTTTTGGTAGGAACTGATTTTTATATCCTGTATCTAATCCATTCATTCCTTTCATAATGCCTTTGGTTTTTTCACCTGTGACATGTGTACAATAATAACTATAAGAAACAAAATCTACTGTGCCATTTTTTAAATCATCTAAATCCCCTTGCATAATAGGTAATTTTATATTTAATCTTTGCAATTCTTGCTTTTTATAAGCAGGATAATATCCTCTACATTGTACATCACAATAAAACAGCATTTTATGCATAAAGTCCATTGTTGCAATTACATCATTAGGATTACAACTATTGGGATATGCGAAATGTCCAGCATACATCATTCCTACTTTATTTTCTGAATCTATATGATGAGCCATTATAACTGCTTTGGCACTTGCCAATAATTGATGATATGCTGCTGTCATTCTAATTGATTCATCATCACTTTCAATCCCACCAGACACCCAAGGTTGGGTAGACATACAATTTATTTCATTAAAAGTCAGCCAATAATGAACCCTTCCTTTATAACGTTTAAACAGTATTTCTGCAAAGCGAAGATAATGTTTTACAACAATTCTATTTGCCCATGAACCATATTTTTGCAATGCCAATGGCGTTTCAAAATGTGAAATTGTAATCAATGGTTCTATATGATATTTTTCTAACTCATCTATAATGCGATCATAAAACGCTAAACCTTTTTCATTAGGCTGTTCCTCATCTCCGTTTGGAAATATTCTTGTCCAGTTGATTGACATTCGATAAACTCGAAATCCCATTTCCGCAAATAAAGCGATATCCTCTTTATAATGATGGTAAAAATCGATTGCTTTATGACTAGGATAATATTCGTTTTCTTAAATTTGCTTTGTTATCTTTCTTTTTACCCCATGTGCACCAAGACACATTACATCTGCGGTACTCAAACCTTTTCCATCTTCTTGATAAGCACCTTCACACTGGTTTGCTGCTGTAGCACCACCCCACAAAAAATCTTTTGGAAATCCCATATATTTACCTCTTTCTAAATGGTCAATATCATTAACTCTTTATTTTTATCTGCTTCGTCAATTTTGACTGACTGTACACTTGTGTATTGCTGGCTATTGGTCACTATAATCATAGTAGTACAATCATAGCCTTCTTCTTTCATTTTGTTTAAATCAAATTCTAACAGAAGCTCACCTTTTTTCACTTGTTCATTTTGTTTTACTTTAGGATAAAAGTATTTCCCCTTTAAATTAACTGTATCAATTCCGACATGTATCAAGATTTCAGCGCCATGCTTTGATGTCACACCAATAGCGTGACCTGTTTCAAAAAATGCAGAGATCGTACCATCTGCTGGAGCATAAATTTTACCTTCTGATGGAATAATTGCCATACCCTTTCCTAAAGAACCACTTGAGAATACTGAATCATTTACTTTATCTAAAGATATGACCTGCCCTTTCAATGGAGCAAAGATTTCTTCATCATCTAATTTAATTTCTTTTTGTTCATTAAGTTTTACATCTTCTTTGGGTTCATCAATTCCTAAGATAAAACTTATAATAAAGGAAACTATGAATGCAATTGCACAGCCTATAATTGCGTAAATAAGATTAGAAATACCTTTTTCGCCTAAAAAACTAGGCAACGCAAATAATCCCGGAGATACTTGTGCGTAACGCCCAACCCCCATAATACCTATAAATAAACCAGCTGCACCTCCTCCAATCATAGCAGCTATTAATGGTTTTTTAAAACGTAAACTAATACCGTACATTGCAGGCTCAGTAATACCACAGACTGCACTGATACCAGCAGAGGCTGCTAAAGATTTAATTTCTGTATTTTTACAACGGAAAGCAACAGCAAGGGAAGCTCCTCCCTGTGCAATATTAGAAACCATCATACCTGGACCAGCTACTGTATCAAATCCAGTGGTTGCTAATAAATTAATACCAATTGGAATCAATCCATAATGCATACCTGTCATAACCATCAATGGTGTAAATGTACCAACCAATAGAGGAACCAGCCAGCTTACATAATGATTTAACATACCAATTGCATCACCTAATAATTGACCACAAATGTTACCTAATGGTCCTATTGCTACTAAAGTGGCAATACCAACCACTAACATAGTGATTAATGGTGTCATAAATATTCTTATAGATTTTGGCATGTAGCGATCTGTAATTGGTTCCACATAAGACATAAACCATATCGCTAAAATAATCGGTATAACTGAAGATGAATAGCTTACCAGTGAAACTGGTAGTCCAAAAACTTCCAAACCAGTCTGTGATTCTTTTGCGACTGCAATCATATTCATAAAAGTCGGGTGCATTAGAATTGCACCTATTCCCATTGCCACAAATTGATTTACATGAAACTTTTTTGATGCACTTGCTGCAATAATGATTGGCATAAAATAAAATACCGAATCACCCATAAAATTTAAAAACTGATAAGTTTGTGAATCCGGTGCTACAACCTTTAACATTGTCAGCAACGCTAACAAAGCTTTTAACATACCTGCTCCAGCCAATGCAGGTACAATAGGTATAAAAATTCCAGAAATTGTATCTAAAATCTTATTCACAATTCCTTTTTTCTCGTCACTTATTTCATTATTTTGAAAATCACCTAATTTGATGAATTCTTTATATACATCTTTTACAGTATTTCCTATCACAATCTGATACTGCCCCCCTTTATCTACAACGCTAATAATACCTTGTATATTCAAAATTTTTTGTGTATCAGCTTGAGATGAATCTTTTAAATTGAATCTTAATCTTGTCATACAATGTTCTACTGCTACTATATTTTGTTTTCCTCCTACCAACATTAATAATGTTGAAGCAAGTTCTTTTTCAGTCATACTTTGACCTCCTCTTTTTTGTTAAAACAATCGATATCTTTTGTTTACACTTCACATTATAAGTAAAAAAAATAGACTTTCAATATTTTGAAAGCCTTTTCAAACACTGTTGCAACATTTATTTTTATCTAATATATTTTTTCGCAACACTGTTGCTAAATCATTTATCAGAATCCTTTAAAATAGGATTCTGTGTATTACGATTTATTTGAAATTCATGTGATATGATAACTTTATTTTCAAAATTTTGTTTATAATTCTCATTAAATACAGTAGCATACAGAATATCTAAAATATATAATACCGAGAGATTCATCCCAAAGTCGCCAAGATTTTCATTAAGTTTTTCTCTGGTACAAACATAGACTGTTTCATTTGCTAATTTATGAAGGGTACTATCCCCGTAGGACGTCAATGCAATAAAAGGAATTTTACGCTCTTTCAATTTATGTGCAACACGCAACAATACTTCAGTTTCTCCAGAATACGAAATCATAAGAAATACGTTTTCATTTGAACTAAAAGAAGCCAAGTAATATGCCTGATCCATCTTTGATTCTACAATAACATTTTTTCCTATTCTTAACATCTTATCCTTAAAGGTTTTGGCTATATCAGCCTGTACTCCAGAAGAACATATATAGATATTTTTCGCAGCATTTAAAATTTTTGTTATTTTAGCGATGACATCTTTATCTAACAAAGTAGCAACATCTCCAAGTACATCATTATATAAATGTTTTATCTTATAAGCTATTTCTTTTCCCTGATCATGATAATTAGGATTGACTTCATTAAAATGTGATTGAAGATAAGCTGTTTCCTCTAAATATGCTTTTTTAAAATCATTAAATCCTTGATATCCTATTTTTTGACATAAACGCACAACTGTTGATGGTGCTGTATATACTTGAGATGCGATAAATCTTGCACTTTGCTCTGCGATATTCTCTTTATTATCTAATAAATAATCTGCAATCAATATTTCAACATCAGAAAAGTCCTGTTTTTCCTTTAGTTTTTCTTGAATCAGCATGATAAAACCTCCTGTATTTATTAATTTGATTTTATCATATTTTTCATAACTTTACTTCATCATCTTATATGATTTATTCCCAATTTGTTCCATCTTTGCTTTTCGCAACTTTACCATTCTTTAATGGAATACAATAAGTGCCATCCTCATCATATGGAATTAATTGATAATTGATTTGTTGTGCAATGATTGGATTGATTTCTTTTAAACTGGTATATGTTTTGCCATGATCTTTACTGATTAAACAATCATCAAAACTGGTAACTAAAATCGTACCATCCTTCATCAATGCCATGGAATACATGGTAGAAGCTTTTTCTATATCATTTCCGGATGGTTTATCAAAAGTCCAATTGATGCCATCTGTACTTGTACCTGTAAACATCAAATAATCTCCTGACATCATCGCAATACGATACGTATGGTTTTTATCTTTTGCGATTGAAATTTGTGATATTCCCGCAGATTCACAATCTATTCGTATATCTTTCCATGTCTTTCCCTGATCTTTTGACATAATGATATGTGGCTGTTGATATTTTTCACAATAAGCAATCATAATCATATCCGCATCAATATAATAACTTTGATTTCCCATTCGATAGAAGGTCAGCCAATAATCCTGAAGGCGGCTGCCGTTTACTGGTACATTTACCCAGTGTCCACCACCATCTAAAGTAACCATTACCTTGCCTGCCTCTATTTTCATATCATACAAGGCACCATCATCACCATGATTTACCTGAGCATTTTGTTCTTCTGTAATTGGTGCCTGTGGTTTGGCTGGTGTGCTGGCATATCCATTTTCAATATCGCTATCCTTTGTAATGTCTTTTACCAATGCAATCGTTGGTGCTGACATTTTTTCTATCTTTTTCATAGCTTCTTCTTTTGCTTTTTTCTCTTGCTCCTTCTGTAATTTCATCGTTTCTTCATATGAGATCAGAGGATCATTTTCACCATTACGGATTTCAATTTTATTACCATTAAACGTTACTGTAACATCATATAAATCCTGGTTTTTTCCAATAATCTTTACCTGTGCGCTCTGTGCATTTTTCCATTCAATATCGGCAGATAATTTCTTTTCATCAAAAATTGTAAAATCACGTTCTTTGGTTGTTTCTTTATTTTTTGCGGTAATTGTCACGGTTTCTTCATTTGATTTTGTTAAAACGATTGTATTTTCACCTTTTGATTCACTCGCTAGAATATTACTGTTTTTCTGCTTTGGCATCCATATAAATAAAGCCCCTAACAACAGCGCTTCCACCAAAAATACCACAAGGAAATGTTTTAATATTTTCATAATGACAGCCCTTCTTTATCTTCCAATGCTCTTAATTTTAGCTGAATCTTTTCAGCCATATAGGTTTTTCTGCCTAGATCAATCACCTGATTTACCTCATCTCTGGCAAATCCTAATTGTTCCTGATCCATATATAATATCGCCAAGCGATAATGCTGCTGGAGTTTTCCACGATTGGTTTTCTCTTGTTTCAACATCTTTTTGAGATATACTTCATATTCTTTATCGGAAATTGCATGGTCTTTATATGCATAATACATTTCTAGCATTTTTAATCTGTTCTTCATTTTGAAAACACTACCCGCATATATTTTCTTTTTTTCTAACTTTTGCAGTTCTTCTTTTGCTGATGCCAGCTCTTGTTTACTCATGTCGATATCATCCTCAGCTTCATAAAATGCCGCAAGATTAATATGGAACATTGCTTGTTGGGCTAGCTTTTTTTCTGTCGCAAGGATATCCTGTATCATCATTTTGGCACTTGTCTGATCCCCAGCTAAATGATAATAAACAGCACAATTTGCTCTTGCCTCTGTGAATGTCTGAAGCTTTTCATCCTTTTGATATTTTTCAATCAGCTTCTTAGGATCTACATCATCATCCAAAATTGTATCCCATTCTTCATGATAATGATGAATAACCTCTTTGATTGCTTTCATCAAAATTGAGCTGACCACTGCTATTTGTAATACAAATAATAAACATAATGTTAATGCATTTACGTTCATATAAATGGCATATACAAGCGCACACGCTGATACAATCAATACAGCAATTGCAACTTTATATAATGTATGCTTTCTTATGTAATACTCTATCATAGAAATTTCCTCCTATTTATGTTATGTTAAACAGGTACATTATACTATATAGGAAGAAATCATAACGAAAAAAATTATGAAGAAATCATAAGGAATCATTATGATGAACTTTTTTTCATAAATGAATTTAACAATTAAGTTATATTATATAGGCAAGTACAGAAAACAAAACATGCAGGACCAACAAGGTATACATGTACGTTTCAGAAATACTTTACCATCACAATACAAAAATACTTTCTCTATTTTTCATGAATGCAGTTCCTTAGCTGGTGCTAATTCTTATCAATTCCATTCTGACTTTCAACTAGATCAAATCACAATTCCAAATGATTTAGTTCTCCACAGACATCTTCGCTATTTTCTTCCAATTTTCTATATCATTTTCCTATTCTGTATCCATTATTATTTATACATTTATACTTTTACTCATCATGATGCTTATGATCTTATATATGGAATACCGCATCATGAAACAAAAAACTATAGATGTTTAAAATTGTAACGTGTTATAATACTATCAGTAAAAGGATGTGATCATATATGAAAAAAACGTATCACTGGGTAAATGACGATGTCAAAATAGATTTCAAATTACCGAATATGATTCAGGATCTTGTTGATGAGCTGGAGGAAATGGATCAAAATGAAGATTGGTCATATTTTGATCGATGTGACTTCATAGAAAATATCACTAAAGAATTTGTGATTAATAAAGAAATGACAAGCAAACAAAGAGATATACTATGTGAGCGATATCGAGGAGGATAATGTTTATGTTCTTAATAGATTTTAATGAATGTATAGAAAATAATAAAGCCTATGGCGGTATGGCAGGCAGCAAACTTGGTATCATCTATCAAAATGAAGATTGGATATTAAAGTTTCCAAAAACTACTAAGGGAATGCGCGAAACCGAAATTTCTTATACAACTTCTCCACTTTCTGAATATATAGGCAGCCATGTATATGAAATCCTTGGCTATCCTGTTCATGAAACAAGATTAGGCGTTAAGGATCATAAGCTTGTTGTGGCATGTAAAGATTTCACAAATGCAAATGTGAAGTTACAGGAATTTAGAGAAGTCAAAAACTATTATAATAAAGATCTTGAAGCATTCTTAGAAGAAACAATATCAGAAAGTAATAGTGTTGGTAGTACCAGTTTACATGCAGTAAAAGCACACCTAAAATATAACAAACTGTTAAATATCATTGAAGGGATGTCAAAACGTTTCTGGGATTGTGTAATCATAGATGGATTCATTAATAATAATGATCGTAATAGTGGTAATTGGGGCATTTTGCGTTATTTGGATGGTTCCGTATCATTAGCACCAATTTTCGATAATGGAGCTTCTTTTTCCACCAAAATATCCGATAATAGAATAAAAAGCCTGTTGGAAGATGAAACAAAATTAATGAATAGTGCTTTAAATACTGTAACTGGATATAATATTGATGGAAAAGTTCTTCAATTTCGTAAGCTTTTAAAGATGGAAGATGAGGATATAAAAAAAGCTATTAAGCGCGTTGTCCCCATAATACAAGAACATATGGATCAAATAGCAAATATGATTTATGCAATACCAGAATCAGAAAATGACATAGAAATCATCAGTAAGGCAAGAAAAGAATTTTATGTGAAAGGAATGGAAATACGTTTACAAGAATTATTAATTCCAGCATGGAAACATATACAAGAAATAAATAAAAAATCTTAATAAATTTATAAGAACAGGCTAATGAGTCTGTTTTTTTCATGGATACAAAATTATACTTATAGAATAAATGCACATAAAACTTGGCAAAATCTGTTGACAACAAAACTTGGCAATGCTATAGTATAGATGCCAATAAAACTTGGCACAAGATACAAAGGAGAAAATTGTTATGAATAAAGAAGAAATTTTAAACAAAAGCAGATCAGAAAATAAAAATGGAGATGAAAGAGAAAAAGCATTAGAACAACGTGCCAGTCAGAATGCTTATATCGCAATTATGTTTGTCTTTTTAGGACTTGCCATTATATCCTTTATACAAGAGGCAATCACAGGAGCATCTTTTATTGATTATCAAATCTGTTCCCTAGCTTTTCTTGTTGGTTTTGCGGGTCGTCACATTACGTTTTATATCAATACGAAAGATAAACTAAATCTTTATATTTTTGTGGGTTCTGTTATTATATCCATAATGATTTTGACAAGATTAATACTAAAAGCATAGGAGGCCTATAATGAATAAAGAAGAAATATTGAAAAGAGCACAAAATGAACAAGATGAAATGGTTGTCTAGACACATGATAAAGCAATGAAATATACTTATATTGCCTTGGTGATCAGTGCCGCAATCTTTGCGTTCATCAGAGCGCAAAAAGATCAACCTATCATGGATTTATGTGCAACTGTATGTTTCTCTGTCTTTGCTGGTCGCATATATTGTTATGTGAAAACAAAAGATTCTACTAATCTGATAATGGCGCTTATTACTTTGCTTGTCGCGATATTTGCAACCATCAGATTCTTCATGGGGCACTAACATGAATGATACATTAATTTTAAAAAACCGCCTAAAAGAGGCAAGAACAGAAAAAGGATTATCACAATCCGCATTAGCTGAAATGGTTGGGGTATCAAGAAATACCATCAGTTCCATTGAAACTGGTCAGTTCAATCCTACTGCGAAGCTTGCTTTGATTCTCTGCATTGCTTTAGACAAGAAATTTGAAGATTTGTTTTACTTCGATTAAGAGGATTATGATGATGAGAAAAGTAAATGAAACAGATGATCTAAATAAGATTAGCTAAATCTATGAAGAAAGTTGGAAATCTGCCTGTAAAGGAATCATTCCTCAAGATTATTTGGATCATCTTCCAAAAGGTAAATGGGCTAAGAATTTATCATCTGAAGGAAGGCGTTCCCTTGTGATGATAGAAGATAATCAAATGATAGCTACCTCTAGTTATGGTTCATCAAGATTATCCAGATTACATGAATATGGTGAAATTATTTCTATTTATATGCTTCCAGACTATATGGGTAAAGGTTATGGCAAACAACTTCTTCATGAAACAATCATGTGTTTAAAAGAAGAAGGATATCATGATTTGTATCTTTGGGTGTTAAAGGAAAATCATCATGCCAGAAAGTTTTATAAAAACGCTGGTTTTATACAAAGTGATGATGTTCTATTTAACTCTTTTGGTAAAATATCAAATCGATTTAAATACATTTAACTCTTTTTTGTTTTAGCTGATAGAGTTAAATCTACTTAAATCTTTTCATAACACAGTTGTCATAGATAACCATACAATTTGTTCACGATATTGTTATTTTTGTAAGCCCTTGTATACCATTAATAAACTTTACAAAAACTTTACCATTTTCCGTTGACTTTCATTTTGTATGCGGTATAATTCCACTAAATAAAGCATAACTATACAATAGCTAAGCTCAGGAGGTACGCGAATGAACGCAACACAGGAAGAAGTAGAAGAAGTATTAGAAGAAGAGGATTTTGTAAGTTATTTAGCTCAAGAAATAGCTGATATCAAATCTGGCAAATCTACCTGCTATGATTAAGTTTTATTTATTTGTATAGAAGTTGCATACGAAAAGGATGAAAATACGTTACATATTTTTCATCCTTTTTTTGAGGTTGTATAAGGGAAATCATCAGCCAAAACATAATGCTGAATATCCTGTTGAAGCTTTTTTAATTTTTTCATCACAAAAGTCAACGCATAAATCACGATAACAATGACGATTCCTGCAACTAAACAAGCGATACGCTGTTCAATCGCTGTGACGCCATCTAGTAAAACAAGAGATGCATTTAACGCACTGACAGCATTAATTATCTGTTTATATTTATAATCCGGCAGGAAGAACCCGATATAGCCAAAGAACATGACTACATACATGGCGTATTGTTGCGGTATCAAAATTTGAAATAACAGAAAGAACAAAACCACACCTATCATGGTTCCGATAAAACGATATTTTATACGTTCCATGGTTTCTGAAAATTCTAATTGCGTCAATGACATTACCACAATACTAATCCATAACGGTTTTTGAAGGTGCAGCAGCATACCAGTTGTCATCGCAAAGGCAATACCGAAGGACATACGGAAAATATAACTGCGATTTTTAGCACACAGCTGTATCTGTTGTCGCATCGTTCTTCCATTTTTGCCATATCCATAACGATACCAGTTAATGAGGGTCCCTACGCCAACAATCAAACCACCAAAGAAAACTGCATTCATCCTAGATGCCAGCAGATCAAATGGAAGTGGAGTCGCCTGTGAAAATACAAAACATAATAAAAATGAAATATTTGGCTTATATGCGACTGGCTCATTACTCAATAAAATAATCAATACTGTAAAAAGAAAGTACAAAGGAAATGCTAGTACAGGAGAAACAAGTGCTAATTCCCCTGCCAATCCTCCACCTGTATAAAGGAGCATGATGATGAAAAACATTGTCCATGGCCGAATAGGCAAATCCATCATTGGCAGCATCGTAAAGCCTACGCCGATGGCGACACCAGGCAGGATATTTTCCACTCCAAATATAATCTGAAAGATAAACACAAAGCCTACATTGATCACAAAACGAAAAGCATTGTGCAGGATTAATCCCAAATATGACTTACTTTCTGTCTTCATCGATATCCCTCCAATTTCTATATAATAAACAACAAATAACCTTGCTTTTCTATTCATTTTACGCTATTCTTAATTTGATACAGTTTTGTGAATAGTAAAGTGTTATGTACTATATTGTATGCTTCTGCTTTTGTTATGTCAAGCAGAAAGAAAGGAACTAGTTATGAATGATCGTGATATTATAGACAACTTTATCAAATTATTGCCATTATGGCATTATAAAGTAGAACGCCCTATCAAACGTACCCAAAAGCATTCTCAAATCAGTTATGAAACACATTATTGTCTGATTGCCCTTGCGAAAAAAGGTCCAATGACAATGAGTGAATTATCTTCCTCTTTAAAATTATCCAAACAACAGGCAACCCAAATTATTGATAAACTTTATCAACATCACTTAATCCAACGGTTTCATGATGAAAAAGATCGAAGAATGATTCGTATTGCTATTAGTGAAGAAGGTACACAGTTTCTAAAAGAGAATGTGATTGATTCTGCATCAGTAGAAGCATCGATGCCACTTACACTTGATGAAAAAGAAAAAGAAGAGCTAAGAAATGCCACAGACACACTGATCAGACTACTAACAAAATTAGATTAATCCCTCCATGTTAAATATCTTTGACACTTTTCCAAAGGTATTTGATAGAATGATTTTATAAATTTTCGTACAATAAAATAGAAAGACAACTATATTAAAGTCAAGTAATAAATTATGAAATAGTATGAAATA
>NZ_QVFI01000037.1:13712-25790 GCF_003433845.1 Absiella sp. AM09-50 | reverse complement strand
ACCAAACATCCTTTCTCCTGTCAACGCTTTTTTTATCTTTTTTTCGTTTTTTTCTTAAAAACCTTTTATACAGTGATTTCCCTGCGTTTCTTATCTTCTTCAATAAATGTTAAATACCGATCATATAACTTAGATATTTCAAAATGATCAAATGGCGAATTACGTAAACGAATATCTACCATTAAGCGATCAAGTCCTCTGTGAATTGCTTTTTCTAAATCTTCACCATAGTTCATCTGTTGTTTATGTTCTTCGTATTCATCTTCATCTAATAAGGTTGTCTTCCCTACTGGGTTCACCTTTACATCTAAATCATAATCAATATTCTTAATCGCTTCTCCATCATATAGAGAAGGACTTGCTAAATTACAATAATAATGAATTCCGGTTTTACGTATCATACAAATCACGTTATACCATTTATCTGGATAAAAGAAACAAATTGCTGGTTCTCTTGTAATCCACTTTCTTCCATCTGCTTCACTGACAAGTGTTTTATTTGTTACTGCCACAATT
Organism: Absiella sp. AM09-50; assembly: GCF_003433845.1. Lineage (NCBI taxonomy): Bacteria > Bacillati > Bacillota > Erysipelotrichia > Erysipelotrichales > Erysipelotrichaceae > Amedibacterium > Absiella sp. AM09-50. Next base: position 25,274 of record NZ_QVFI01000037.1, on the reverse strand, counting down.
CTTTTATCATTTGATTCAATAACATATCCTTGTGCCCACGTTCGATGCAGACTTCCATCATGTTTAAAGCTTTGTATATAAACATATTCTCTTTCTTGGGGCTGCATAGTATACCTCCTGACGAGTATCTATTATATCATACTTTCTTTTTTCTGATTGTTAGAATAAAGTTTTTCTATTTTCTCATACTAGATGTGAAAGGAGTTGTTAAAATGTTAACGCCAAAAGATGTATTATACCTGGAAGATCTATTGGATCAGACACTGGTATTAAACAAACGTATTACCAATGACATTACCATGCTTTCTACTGAGGAAGTTGTCACTTGCTTTGAGGATGTCAACAAAAATCTGAAGGAGCATTATCAGACATTGTTACAGATTCTTGAAAAGGAGGTAAAGAATTCATGAGTAAATCTAAAAATGAATATAGTGAAAAAGATATTGCGACCAATCTTTTAGTCACTTTAAAACATATGAAATATGAATACAACACATTTACACAGGAAGCAAGCAATGAGGAATTATTTAAAGAAATCGATACGTTATATGATTGTATTTCCAAACAGCAAAGAAATGTTTTTGATATGATGTGCGCTCAGGGCTGGTATAAAATGACTGCAGATAGTGAGAAAAACATTTCAAAAGCTTATACGAAATTCAGTAACAGTGAAAGTGAGTTATCTTAAGATAATTCGCTTTTTCTTTTTTGATAAGAATGCTATCATAATAGAAAAGAGGAGGTACATATGGAAAAAGAAGAGCGTTATAAGGAATTGATTCAACAGGCAGCTGCTTTATTTAGTGAAGAGGATGATTTAATTGCACGTATGGCAAATCTTTCTGCTTTATTGTATATGCATTTACCACATGTCAACTGGGCAGGGTTTTATCGTAATATACATGATAAATTGATCCTGGGTCCTTTTCAGGGAAAGCCTGCATGTAATCCTATATTATTTGGTAAAGGTGTATGTGGTACTTGCGCAATCACAAAAAAGGTTCAATGTGTACAAAATGTTCATGAATTTCCTGGTCATATCGCTTGTGATGCAGATAGTAAATCTGAAATTGTTTTACCTATCATAGAAAAAGACACCTTGCTTGGTGTCCTTGATATTGATTCTGATCGTTATGGTAACTTTGATGAAACTGATATAATATATTTAACGCAATTATTAGATATTATATTTCATCATAATACATGTGAAAATAAGTAGAAGCCAGATTGACCGCTTCCCTTGCGGAAAAGAAATGACATTTGCTATTCGCAATATATGCAGTTTTTACAATCTTGCGATCTTCCATGACTTCTCCAATTTCGGAGAAGTTTTCATTATGCTGTTCAATATCCAACAGATCTTTCCATAGGATACGATGATTGCTTTCTATGGGTGCAGATACTAATTTTACAGGAAAGATATCCTCCTGGTATTCTGCCATATGAAACATGGTACATGCCTCATACTCACATCCTAGCAGGATACAATAGCCATTCATCTCATAAATTTTGCCTAAAGGAGAATCTTTTCCCAATGCGAAATGTAATGGATGTTTATCACAAATCAATTTGGCATATTTTCCCCAGGCTGCAAAGCTGTATAATGGATGATTGCTTCTTAAAACCGCATCATTTCTTAAAAACTGATATACAAAAGGATCTGCCCCCATGGGTTCACTGAGTTTTCGATCGAACGGCAGGGCTTGTTTTCTGATTTCCTGCCATTGCTGACGGGGTGGTTTGTCTTTTTGACATGCAGGGTCTTTATATTGTGGTGTAAATGTTGGGACTACAATCGTCCCTTCATAACCGACACACTCCATCAATGCTTCAATGACTGCCTGACATCCTCCATTTAGATATCCCATATGCAGGGTATCAGCATTCACAATCAATAGCATTCCTTTTTGAATGCCTAATTGTTCTAATTGGATTTTGATGTCCTGTTTATGAATCACGGTACGCTCGTTTTCTATAAAATACGCAGATCTTTCAGCCATTTTTCATAATCCCCTTTTTCTATATAGCCTGCTTTGATATTTTCAGGCTGCAGATTACCTTTGTAGAAATAGTACGTCATTGGAAATGCTGTATAATCGCCAATGACAACTTCTAATTCACTTAATGCTTCTTTTACATCTTCATCTTCTTCTTTTAAATTGATATGTAATTCGTATATATCAAATGGTTTTATATCCTGCAGTTCTTCTATTACTTTTTTATATTCATCACAGGAATAGCAATTATCGGTAGTAATATATAATAAAAAGCTATCCTTTTTTTGATTCTGTAAACGATCAACAACTTCACGGGCACTGACTTCGATTGGTTCGCCTTTTGTTTGACTTGATCCAAAACATCCTGATAGCATCAGTGTTGTCAGAATCGCACACATCATTTTTTTCATATCGCAAAACCTCCCATTATTTTTTATTTTAGCATATTTTTGAGCTTTAGGAAATCTTCCGTAACATGGTTTTGCATTTATGTGAAAAAATAAAGGAAGAAAAGTCATTTTTCTTCCTTATCGTTCACCATGCAGCTTTAATAATTCTCTTAAACATTCTGCTTCATGTTCATACAACTGACGCTGATGGAAGATATTAGAGAGTTCCATCAATACAAATTTTTGAAGCTCATAATATTCTTCTTCCACAAATTTGTGATACATCTTTTCTAAGAAATCCACGCAATCTGCTTTTTCAATCAGTAAAACCACGTATTCGATGAGATCAAGGGCAGCTTCATCTTTTACAGTTTCTTTTCCACGATGTATCCATTCCCATGCTTTTTCTTCATCCTCCAGTTTATAAAAGGAAAATGCCAGATAGGCAAACAGAAACGGCCAGTGATAGTCCATATCAATTGCTTTGTAACAATATCTAATGCATTCTTTGTAATCATGCATCTTAAAACAGTTAAACGCGATATTATCATAAGTCGTGCACATGACATAGCGATTTTTATATTGTATTGCTAGACGAATCGTTTCTTCAAACTGTTTCTTTGCCATTTCAAATTCTGACATCCGCGAATAGCAGATGCCAATACTGCCATGGGTATAGAGCAGTCGGTTGGTATTCCATGCTTTTTCAAACATGTTATATGCCTTTCGGAAATAGAATAATGCTGTCAACTGTTCATTCATACGATAATGCATAATGCCCATATGGTAATACAGCATATCTTTATTTTCCATTGTTGCCAGATGTTCAGCGGTTTCATATAATGTTTTTGCTTTTTCGTACTGTCTGACTTTCTGATAACAAAAGCCACTATAATCATAGTAAAGACATTGTTCTGGCAGCGTATAGGCATCTTTAAAACATTCTAATGTTTTTATCATATCAAGCGGTGGTTTGTCTTCATTCATTGTATCATAGATAAATCGCAGCAATGCAAATTTAGGAAATAGTATTGACTTTCTGATGTGTTGTTCATTTACATTTTCAAAAAGCCGTTTTTGTTCATCTATATCATCATACAGCAAAGCATGCAATCCTGCATCATACAATTCTTCATAAACATCTTCATTCTTGAATAAACTGATAAATTCAATTCCAATAACATCACAGATTTTCTTCCAAGTGTTTAGAAAAACTTCTTTTTTCCCTGTTTCAATTTCTAAATATTGTGGTTTTTGTATTCCCGTTTGAATGCATATGGTCCCAATATCAATCCCTTGCTTTTCTCTATAATAACGAATAATGGGGCCTGTAAACTCTACAAATTTCACTATTTTTTCTCGTTATCCACGATAATCATGTGTACTCCTCATACAGCATGAAAGCCTTGTTTTCCTGCCAGTCAGCCTAACTGGTTTTATCAACAATTTCGTTTTCATATTTTGCCTCTCCTCCTTTGGGTTACCACAAATTTTTGTACAGGTAGTCATTGCCAGATATCTATAAGTAATCAGACACCTTTTAACATATATCACAAACCTTTTCCGTTTACAAGTATATTGCGTAAAATATGCCCAATTTATTACAAAAACGTGAAAACCTTACATTTTGCTTTCATTTCAACGCATCACTTTCGTTGAAAAATGTACGATAACCCAGCGTCACAAACAATACAACCGTGATAGCTGTACATCCAAGAATGGCAAGCATGATCCCAATTTGATATTTTATTGCGGTCAAAGGAAAGGTTCCTGATAAAATCTGTCCGGTCATCATGCCAGGCAAAGAAACGATTCCCATGGTAAGCATATTGTTCATTGTTGGAAGAATTGCACTGTCAAAGGCATCATTTACATATTCATAAGAGGCATCTTTACTTGTGGCACCAAGCATGAGGGAATTTTCAATTTCTTCATGATGATCTTGCATATTGGTACATAAACGATTTGCGCCAAGTGCAATACCTGTCATGGCATTTCCAATGATCATACCACTAATAGGAATCACGTATTGTGGATCAAACCATGGATCCACCTGTAAAACAAACAAGATAAATACAACTGCTGTTACCAGATAACCGATTGCCATAGAAATTATCATCAGATGTTTTAATTCTTTTGACATCTCATAACGTACACGTTTCATTGCATTATACATGGCAAAACTTAACATCACTGCCAGCATCAGTAAAGAAATATACCATTTAGGATGCTGAAATACCACCATTAATATATAACCCATCACAGTCAGCTGAATGGTCATTCTCGTTGTCGCAATCAAAATCATCTTTTCTCTGCGAATGCCTCTTGATTTAAATATTACCAATAAAACAAGTACAAAAATATACGCGATTGCTAAATGCAGAATCGATAGATCCATTACTGTCTGATTATTCATATGCATATCCCTCACAGTTTCCATCTTTTATTTCTAATATACTTTCTGGGTATAATTCTGCGATTGCTGGTGAGTGGGTCACCATGATCAGCATTTTATTATTTTCTTTCACAAACTGTACCATATTTTCGATTACAAAGTTTTCTGTTTCTTTATCTAAAGCACTACTTGGTTCATCTAATAAATAAACATCTGCATCCATCAGCATGATCCTTGCTAAACATAATCGCTGTTTTTCTCCACCGCTAAGTTTTGCTACAGAATCATTTAGTTGTTTATCCAGCTGTACTTTCTTTAAGTATTCTTTTAATTTCTCCTGTTTAGCCAATGGACGTTTACTGAATTGTAAACCAATCTGCAAGTTATCTTCAATGGTTCCTGTATATACCACGGGTGTCTGTTTTAACATTACCACCTTACGGCGAAGTTTTGTGGCATCCATTTGCGCAATATCATTGCCATTCCAGAGAATTCTCCCATCATCGGGATCGTTTAATCGATTCAGCATTCTAAGAAATGTAGTTTTTCCTGAACCGCTTGGTCCTGTAATACAGGTAATCTGACGATCAATACATAAATGATCCATATGTAAAATATGTTTAAATGTTAAGTTTTCTATTTCAAACATGCGTCATCCCTTCTTTCAATGGCATTGTATCATATATTCCTAAACGTTTCGACTAGAATGAAAAAAAAGACAAATCGTCTTTTTTATAAATATTTTTCTAATGTAACCGCAATACCGTCATCATCATTGCTAGCTGTAATCTTGTCTGCTATCAAACGAATGGGCTTTACCGCATTTCCCATGGCTACTCCACATCCTGCAAACTGCAGCATGGTCAAATCATTCATCTCATCGCCAAATGCGATAATTTCATCTTTTGAAACATGCATTTGTTCAGATAGATCGCGAAGTGCGCTACCTTTATCAATACCATTATCCACAACTTCAATATAGAAAGGCGCAGATGTACAAATCGTCAGCATATCACCAAATGGCAGACGGAAATCTTCAAATTGGGTTTTTAGATAATCCGCAGGTGCACTGATCAAAAATTTATTAGGGTCAAAATTTTCTACATATTCATTTAAATCATCTACAACCTTGACTTTCATATTGCAGATACTTGCTTCATAGTCTGCCTTATAACAATCTTCTACATCTGTAATCACGTATTCTCCATCATGTATCATCACAGAAAGATTCAATGCTCTTGCATTATTGATAATCGGACGTTTACATTTTGGAAGTACGACATGATTATATAAGACTTTCTCACTAGGGTATTCCACCATTCTAGCACCATTGAATGACATCAAAATACCACCATAGGTATCCATCATCAGTTCTTTTGCTTCCTTATATAATCCATGGGTTGGCCGTCCACTTGCCAAAATCAGTGTTGCGCCCTGTTTTTGTGCTTGAATCAAAGCTTCTCTTGTTCTTGGTGTTATCTTCTTTTCACTATTGGTAAGTGTACCATCCATATCCATTACAATCCATTTATATTTCATACCATATTCCTCATTCTTTCCTCTTAAGATTATAAAAAATTCATACAGGAAAAGCAAGTATATTGTAAAAATAAGGCAAATAGCTGTTACACTATCTGCCTAATCGTTATTATTTTAGACGCATGAGGTATTCTTCCACAAATTTTGAAGCGGTTGCGCCATCACTTGCGGCTGTCACGATTTGACGAAGCGGTTTACTTCTAATATCGCCAATCGCAAACACTCCATCCAGATTGGTTTTTGTGGTTTCATCTGCCAGAATATATCCATGATCATCAAGTGTCAGCTGATCTTTTACAAGTGCGGTATCCGCAACCCGACCAACTGCCACAAATATACCATCACACGCAATTTCACGAAGCTTGTTGGTATGTACATCTTCTAAAACCGCACCACGTACAATCCCATCTTCTTTGATATCCACAACTCTGCTGTTCCATATGATATCAATACCACTGTCTTTTAACTGATCTTCATATACTTTGCTGGCACGAAGACTGTCACGTCGATGAACAAGATAAACATGATGACATATTTTAGAAAGATATAATGCATCCGCAATCGCACTATTTCCTCCGCCAACAACAATGACATCTTTATTTTTAAACAGCATGCCATCACAAGTCGCACAATAAGCAATGCCTTTTCCTCTTAACTGTGCTTCTTTTTTCAAGCCAAGCTCTCTTGGATAAGCACCCATCGCACAAAGTACCGTTTTACTTTTTAAAATTCCACCTGTTGTTTCAACTGTTTTAATTTCACCTGAAAGCTCTAGTTTTGTGACTGTTTCATACATTGTTTCTGCGCCAAAATGTTCTGCGCCATGCTGCATTTTCTCTGCTAAATCAAAGCCATCCACGGCTTCATCAAATCCGGGATAATTTTCAATATGGGGACTGGTTGCCATTTGTCCACCAGCGCTTAATTTTTCAATTACCAGCGTGGAACGTGCATTTCTTGCACAATATAACGCAGCACTATAACCTGCTGGTCCTCCACCAATAATGATGGTATCATAAATTTTTTCCATAAGCTTATCCTATCACATGCTCTTGTTTCAAAAAATCAATGATTGCTGATTTTGATTGTGGAGCTACCAAAGGCAGGGATGCTTCTTTTTTATGGAATACAATGATACTTGGAATTGTTTCAATTCCATAACGATCAGAGATTTCTTCTAAATCATCAATATTGACTTGTAAAATCGTGACATCACTTAGTTCATTTCCCAGTGCCTTCATCACTGGTCCAAGGCGTTTACAATATCCACACCATGGTGCCCAAAATTCCACAACTGCATTTTCCTGAGCGATCATCTCTTCAAAATTGTCCTTTGTTGCTGTTAATAATGCCATAACTTATTCCTCCTTGTGCACCTGTTGTGCAATAACTTCCAATTGTTGAATCACATCCTGAATACTTTGATCATGTAAATAAGCCGTTACCTGCTCATTCATTTCTGCTGCCATACCATCCATCACAAACTTCATGCCACTGGCTACAATACATGGCATATCCAAACTGCCACTTTTCCATGGTGCCTGAATGATATCCCGGTTTAATGCTTTGATCAACTGGTCCAGATAAATATCTTCTGGTTTTTTATTCAAAACATAACCTCCGTATTTTCCTTCTTTTGTGGCAATGATCTCCTGCTTTCTTAACGCTGACATCACTTTTCGTATCTTGGCTGGATTTGTACAGATATTCTCTGCCAGCTCTTCACTGGATACTTTATCCTGTTTGTGCCCCATATATGCTAATGCATGCACCGCAATAACAAATTCACTATTCATTCTGCTCACCTTCAATTTCATATGGCCAGTCCTGAATACCGCCAAAATCATAAATATTTTGATAACCTGCTTCAATCAGTGTTCTACTCGCTTGTGCACTACGATTACCGCTTCGACAATAAACAAGATACGTTGCATTTTTATCCGGCAGTTTTTCTTGTGCTTCTTCTTTGATTGTTTCATTTGGTACTAAAACCGCATGGGGAATATGTCCCTTTGCATATTCATCTTCCCGCCTGACATCCACAATGATCACATCCTGATTCTCCATCATTTGTTTTGCTTCTTTCGCATCTATCTTATGATAGGCTGTATTATCTTTCGGCTGTTGTTGAAAACTGCACCCACTCAACAACAAAATACCCACAAAAACTATAGCAGCAGCCTGCTTCCATTTCATGTCATCACCTCTTCATACTGTAATGATATATGTTACAGTTATTTTTTGCAACTTTCATGCTTTCTTTTTCTCAAAAAATCATCTACAATGTTTACGTACATGAGGAGGAATGTTTTTATGAGTATACAAGCAGTATTTTTTGACATTGACGGTACTTATTTTGATCATACAACAAATAAGGTATTGCCAGAATCCATTAAAGCCGTTAAAGCATTAAAAGAAAATGGATATAAAGTTGTTCTTTGCAGTGGCCGGGCATTGAGTATGGCCAGAAAAGTGCCGGTTTTTGATGGCATAAAATGGGATGGATTTATTGGTGGAGGCGGAAACTTCGTCTATGATGAAGATTTTCACTGTATCTGGGAAAATGCATTTACCAAAGAACAGCTTGCACAGGTATTTACAATTGCGAAAGCTTTAGATTTGGTAATCTATGCAACTGGTGAAGATAATTTCATTACCCGTAAATTAACCAAAAAGGAGCAAGCATTATTGGATATCTTCCATCTACACACACCACATGTACATGAATGGCATGGCGAAGCTGTTCATATGATGTCTTTATTAGGTGGAAAAGATTATGATTATTCCCCTTTTGATCATATTGAAAACACTTTACTACAGCCAAGCTGTGATGAAATCATGGATCTGGTTATCGCAAATGGAAACAAGGCAAAAGGAATTTCCCGTCTATTACAGCACTTTGGCATTCCTCAGGGCAATTATATGGCTTTTGGCGATAACTTAAATGATAAAGAAATGCTGCAGGAAGCTGAAATTGGCGTCGCAATGGGAAATTGTACACCAGAATTAAAAGCATATGCAAATTATGTATGCGCACCAAGTAATGAACCAGGCATCTATGAGGCATTAAAACATTTCCACCTGATTTAATACATAATTTATAAATTTGATTCCATCCTAAAGAAAAAGGGAGGAATCAAGATGCAGGCAGAACAATTCTATCATCAAATTGATGTATCCAAATACACGATGGTATCCCTTCATATCAAAAACTTTACACCACTTGTATGGGATCAATATTATCAAATCAGAAAATATATCCAGTCTTTAATTCAATCAGCACTTCTTTCAAATGAAATGTTATTTGAGAAAGAGGATGACTTTCTGATTTTTCTTTTACACCGTAATTATATCCAATGGATTCATGACCTTGATGATGAAATCCAAAAAGCATATGCCTTTCATTTTGCCTGTGGTATAAACATCATAGATATAAAAGATGACTTTCAAACAAGCCTTCAAAAAGCAAATTTTGCATTATCTAATGGTCATGACCATCACAAATACACAACCACATATGAATTCTATACAAAAGATCTATATGAACAAAGAAAAAAGAAAGAACATCTAAGCCATGATCTTTCTTATGCCTTTCATCAAAACTGTTTTCAAATCTTCCTTCAGCCAAAAGTAGATACTTATCGTAAACAAATCGTTGGCGCAGAAGCTTTGTTACGTTTATTTTATCATCACAAAGAGATACCTTTATCTTCTTTTATATCCCTAGTAAACGAAAACACATTTATTCGCACCCTAGATTTATTTGTTGTAAAAAAAGTCTGTGAATATCTTGTTCAAGCTGCACAAAAACAATTGCCGTTACTTCCAATCAGTATCAACATCTCTCCTGCTTCATTTTCCGATGGCAAGTATTATCTAAAAGCGCTGCACTCTATTATACAATCTTATGATATTGATCCTCATCTTATTAATTTTGAATTACATGAAGATATCGTACTGACCACTACCCCAGCACATCTAAGCTTTATGAATGATCTGATACAATCTGGTCACAAGCTTTCCTTAGACGATTTTGGCAGTGGATATTCTTCTTTATCTGTATTAAACGATCTGCCCATTTCTACAATCAAACTGGATCAAAGCTTTTTTAAGACAACATTTACACCCAGAAAAAAAAGCTTATTAGATCATATCATTCGATTTCTCCATGCTAATCATTATGAAATTATTGCGGAAGGCGTGGAACAGGAAGCCATGTACCAGTATTGTCTTAATCATCATATTCCTATCATTCAAGGATACTATTTTTATCCAGCATTATCCATCAAGGAATTCAACAACCTCCTAGAAAATCAGAAAAATGCATAGCATATACAGGTTATTTATGGTATAATATCACCTGTATTTAAGCGCCCGTAGCTCAGCTGGATAGAGTAACAGACTCCGACTCTGTAGGTCGCAGGTTCGACTCCTGTCGGGCGCGCCATATTAAACAAAAGCATCTTGAATAAAGATGTTTTTTATTTTTTAATAATAAAAACTTACTAAATTTCTGATTATCTTTTCATAAGTTGGTAAATGCCGATATATCCCGTATTTTAGGGCTTTATCGGTATTTTCTTTTCGGAAGATACCTTGCATAAGCTGGCATTTACCAGCATGAAAATGCACCCAAAAGTAGTAAATGAGTAGTAAATATAAGCTCCGATATTAACAAGCCAGTCTTTCCAGTTCCGCTTTTGCAGATTGAAATGTACCGTGTGCGTAATAGCCAAGTGTCATGCTTATGTTGGCGTGTCCCATGAGATATTGCAGGGTGTTTGGGTTCATTCCTCTATTTGCCATATTCGTACAATAAGTATGTCTGAATGAATGTGGTGTGATGTTCGGTAACTTATCCGTATGATACTTGTTATACTTCTTAATTAGTCCTCGCACCATGCCCTCATAGTTTCCTGCAACTTTAGGCAAGCCCTCACGGTTTAAGAATAGAAAATTGCTGTAACCACCTACAATCAGCGGTTGTGCTTTTCCTCTGTTCTTTAGTATTCTTTGGATTGCTTGATAAGCCCGTTCTGTCAATGGAAGTTCCCGTTTTCCGTTTTTGGTCTTTGGCGTTTCAATATAGTAGCCGATTTCGCTGTCTTTCAATAACTGGTGGTCTATATTGAGTATTCTGTTCTGCATATCAATATGCGTTGTCAGTCCGCAAAATTCAGAAATACGAAGTCCCGTTTCCAGAAGAAGTACAACCTCATCATAATACTTACTGTAAATCTTG
>NZ_QVFI01000037.1:0-13702 GCF_003433845.1 Absiella sp. AM09-50 | reverse complement strand
CCTCATCATAATACTTACTGTAAATCTTGTCCGTTTCCATAAAGGCAAGCAGGCGTTCTTCCTGCTCTGGTGTAAGGATAACTTTCTGCTCCGTATCATCTTCCAGAACATCACTTAGTTTAAATTCAAATGGGTTCTTTCTGATACAGTCGTCTTGTATCGCCATGTAAAATGACGCTTTCAAGGAACGCTTATAGTTATCAATCGTTTTATAGGCATATCCTTTTTCACTCATTCTGATAGCCCATTCTTTAGCGTCCGACTGCTTAACAGTATCAATCGCCCTCATACCCAATGGGTCATTTTTCAGAGCGTTCATAAGATACTGTCGTCCTTTTTCAGTAGCCCTTTTGATGCTTTTTCTTTGGCTGTTCTTTTTCTCGTAGAGCTGGCAGACTGTCATTTTACCGCCTGCTGTGTCGATACCGTCATTAAGGTCTTTTTTTATCTGTGCTTCTTTTTCCCTCAACGATATATCATCACGCTTTCCAGCAGGTGTCTTGTCTGTCGGTACAAGTTTCCAAGAATAGATAAATTGTGGCTTTCCGTATATATCGGTATATTTATAAACGTATCTTCCGTCTTTTCGCTGGCTCTCTCCATTACGCAAATTGCGATTTTTACTGTCTTTTCGTTTTACATTAGACATAGTGTAAAGCTCCTTTCCGTCATGGAATGAGCCGTGATACGCTATACCTTATTATACCATATCTACGGCTCAATGACATTAGATTTCGTCCAATGTATCTATGATTTTTTTCAAATTGTTTTCGCTTTATCTGAATACGATTACCGTTTACGATAACCCAGCCAGCGTCAAGATTTTCTTCGGCTAATTTACGCAATTTCTTCTCGCCAATGCGGAAGTATTTGGACGCTTCTTCAATCGTCAGCGTATATTTTTCCCAGATAGGCACATCAGTATTGTTCATAATCTATGCACCCCCTTTACTGTGTGTCATTTTTTACAAGCAGGCAGACGGCTTTGGAAAGCTCCGTTAGTATCTCAACTATTCCCATTCTTGTGGGCAGAACCGCACCATGCGGACGTATCATTATTCTGTGAGGGTAGGTCGTGGCAAAGCGACTTTTCCAACGGTCGCTCTCGGATCACTGCGTGGGTCGCTCGCTTTCTTTTGGAAAGGTCGTGGCGTACAGTCCCCGTGGCTTGCTACCTCACAAACGTATCTGTCTGCTTTATTCAATTTTCAAAGAACCGTGGCGAAAGCTCATAAAAGCTCTCATTTTCAAAACAGTAGCGGAGCAGGAAAGAGGGGTGTCAAATCAAACTCCGCTGAAAACTGCTTATTCTTCGATTTCTAAAGGAATATCGAAATCTAACATCATTTTTATCAATGCTTCTCTGATACGTCCTTTTAACTCCATATCCACAGCAATATAGACGTTGCCGTATTCATCATAGAGTAGACGCAGACAGCATTTTGATATGTATGGGTCATAAAATGCAAGTATCTTTTCAATCGCTTTTGCGTCCCCGTCCGTAGCTGATGAAATCAGATAAAAAGACGGTTTCTTAAACGTGCGTTTCATTTTCTACTTTTCCTCCTTGAGTATTTTTTTCATAAGTTCCAATGAGTTGTACCGATTTTGAAAAACTCCACTTCTGGAAATGTTTTGTACTCTGGCAATTTCTTCGTTGTTCATTTCCAAGAAATAGTACATCAGTAAATTTTCTCGGTTACGGTCAGACAGCTTTTTCAAGGCTTCTGCAAGTTCATCGTCATAAACACGAATATCATTGCCACAAACATTGAAAATAGTATAGTCGGTTTCGTAATCGTCCCAGACAGTAAATTTCTCAACAATAATCTCTGGAAGTTCACAGAATGGAATTTCATTCTTTTTTCTTCGCTTCAACTCTTTTTGGTAATTCTTTACAATGCCTTTGACAACTTTCTTAAATTTACTTTCAAACTGGCATTGTATTGTTTTCTGGAAATCAGACGGTTTCATAATCTCACCCCCTTTCCAGCTATGACTTGAAAAGTGTTTATCCCTCTTTCCGCACCATATCTGTACAGCAAGGTGTGATTTGTTAAGTTGAAACCGAAAAAAGTTGAAAAAATTTTTTGGGTACAAAAAAAAGCCCGCACAAAACATATAGTCTGTACGAGCTTCTAAAGCTATTTCATATTCAGTTGTAAAGGTAATGCTGTTAGGTTGTATCTGAATTTGTAAGAGTGTACTTAAAGCGTTCCATAATACAAGCCCCCTTTAAAGCACTTATTTTACTGTCTTTTTCGTAATCTTATAGATATATTCTTCTGGTGTAGGGCGTTTATTTCCAAAATACTTTTTGAAATTTGCCTGCACCTCTGGGTCAGTGCTATTCATAGCTTCATCAATCGTTGCTTCGATATTTTCCCGAACATCAGCCAATGACATACCACTAGCCTTTGCACCAGCTTTCAATGCTTTTTTTATATCTCGTTTTTTTAGACCTATCATAATTCAATCTCTTTCTTCGTATCATTCAGAACGTATCTTTTTCAATAATTGCACACTTATAAAAACAGAAATAATCAGAATAATTACTATAGGAATAAATGTACTTACGTCAATATTCTTTTGTATCAACAAAGTATATCCCCATGTTGCAGGAAACAGTTTTCCCATACTTTCAAGAAAGTTTGGAAGTAATTCTGCCGAAAACATGATACCAGACAACATAATAGAGGGTAAAAAGACAACTTGACTATACATTGTCAGTTTTGCTTGATTTTTAACAGCTAACCCCAGCACACATGAAATAGCAAGCGATACAATAACAAATAAGGCAAGTGTTATAAAATATAACGGAATATTTGACGGGATAGTAGAGTGAAATACAATCGGTGCAAGTGTAAAAATAATCATGCTCATTATCATTAAATGGATAAATGCAGATACAACTAAGGTAATTACACCAAAACATAAAGGTATCCCATTTGCTATATACATTTTCTTTATGTCCGTACCATATACTTCAACCATTGATGGTGGTACACCTATGAAAGCTCCCATTGAAACCCCCATAACTGTCATAGATTGTATCAATGTATTCTTCGCTTCTGGCATTAAAGAAGTAAAAATACCGCCCATAATCGCAAAAAATAGTAGTGGGACGACATAGCAGGTTACTAATAGTGTTTTACTGCGAATATCTATTTTTAATTGTACCTTTATTCCATACAACATAGCTTTCATTGTTTACACCCCCTTGAAAGATTGATAAAGTGCTGTTCTAATGTACCTCGATTTACCTTTATATCGAAAATATCAATATTTTTCTGCTTGTATTCTTCTAAAATACTTAACAAGGTATCTGCAACATTGACAGCAGAGTATTCGTTTTCGCCCAATTCACTTACTATTTTTATGTTGTATTTCTTGCCTACTTTTGACGCTAATTCGTCAGTTGTACCTATGAAACTAATTACCCCATTATTTAGAATAGCGATACGGGTACAAAGAGCTTCAACCTCTGCCATATCATGACTAGACAAAATTATTGTTGTACCATTTTGATTTAACTTCCGAATTTCATTATGCAGAGATATACGTCCCTCTACATCAAGTTCCGTTGTCGGTTCGTCGAGAAATAAGATGTCTGGCTTTCCAATAAGAGCAAGAGCTAAATGTAATCTTCTTTTTTGTCCTGCCGACAATTCTGTGTATAACTTCTTTTGCAAATCTGTTACTCCCAACGCCATTAGTAAGGAATTATCAATCTCTGCACGTTTCCATTTCGAGAACAACTGAATTACTTCACTTACTTTCATATAAGCAGGTAACGAAGCTGATTGTAATTGAATACCAATATTTCCCGATATTTTTATATTACCAGAATGATATTTACGAAAGCCTTCGATACATTCAAGAATAGTTGTTTTACCTGCTCCATTGATACCCAAAATACCGAATACTTCTCCATGCTCAACACAAAAGTTAATACCTTTCAATACTTCATGGTTTCCATACTTTTTCTTCAAATCGGTAATTTCTATTGCATAAGACATTCCTACACCCCCTCGAAAGCATTTATACCAGCATTTTGAAAATATAACTCTAATGCAGGTTGCAGATATTCATTTACTTGTTTTTGCTTTTCTAACCACTCGTTATTATCGCCTATGAGATTATCAAATTTCATCAATGTAGGAAGCATACTCATATCCCCATTTGTAAATTCCATAACCATATTCCAAAATTCTTGTGCTAATGCTTGTGCCTGCTTATCCTCTGGTGCTATATTCTTCTCTTTTAACCTTATAACTTTATCGTTTAGTTGATTGAAACGGTGCATAAAGTCCATTCCGCTTTCTTTATCAAATCGGTTACGGATATGTTCTAATGTTGTATCATCAAAATGTTTTATTAACCAGTAATACTCATTGTTCATTTGTAGATTAACGATAATGTCAGCATATTTTTTGAAATCTACAACTTGCATTTGCAAGACTTCATTTTTTAATGTTTCAATCGCTGTTACTGCTTCTGTTAATTGTTCTATTTTCTGTTGAATAGCCAGCGACTGCTCATTAAGAACGGTTGCTACTTCTTCTGGTGTATCAAGAGAAATCAGTTTGTTTTTTATATCATCAAGCGAAAAGCCCAAAGACTTTAATGATAAGATTTGATGAAGTTTTATCATATCCTTATGCGTATATAATCTGCGTCCCCCCTCACTTTCAGTAGTAGGGGAAAGCAAGCCCTCTTTGTCATAATATTGAAGTGTTCGTACTGTTGTCCCCATTTTCTTTGCAAGTTCTCCAACAGTCATAAAATTTTCTGGTATAGCTTTCTTTTTATTCATGTTCCATTCCTCCTGCTTATATTATAATTCACGACGTTACGTCATAAGCAAGAGTTTTTTTGATTTTTTTGAAAAAGGCTTACACTTTTACAAAAAGTAAAATGTAAGCCTATTATCATTTACCCTACAATCTTCCAGTTCTGTATTTTTTCATAACTGTTATTCTGATTGTTCCACGAACGCCAAAGACGAAAATTCAAATATAATGAAATACATAGTGTTAATATTTCAGCAACGGGAACAGCCAACCATACACCTGTTATCTCAATGAACTGAGGCATTACCAACAAGCCTATCATTATAAAGCCGAATGTCCTTAAAAAAGAAATCAAAGCAGATAGCTTACCGTTAGATAATGCAGTAAAAATTGCAGATGAAAATATATTGAAGCCCGAAAAAAGAAAACTAAATACAAATATCATAAATCCGTTTATTGCAATTTTATATACCGCTTCATTTGTCCCAGTAAATAAACGTACCAAACTATTTCCATTTATAAAGGATAACGCAAAAATAAATAATGAACCTACAAAAATGAAAGAAATACAGATTTTATATATTTTCTTTAATCCGTAATAATTGTTTGCTCCAAAATTATAGCTAATAACTGGGGCAACACCCATTGAAAAACCAATAAATAATGTTGTAAGCAAAAATTGTGTATATATAATTATGGTAATAGAAGCCACACCATTTACACCTAATAAATTCATCATTGTACGATTGAAAAAGAATGTAGTAATTGCCGTTGAAAGCTGACTAACCATTTCTGATGAACCATTTATACAACTTTCTCCAAGTACTTTAATATCTATAATAGGTTTTACAAAAGACAATGTTCCCGATTTTTTACTAAAGACAATTATTCCCGTAATGGCTGGTATCAAATAACCAATTCCAGTTCCAAATCCTGCACCAGCAATCCCCATGTCAAATATAACCATAAAAAGATAATCAAATACGATATTCATTGCACCAGCACATACAGAAAGAACCAGTCCTAAAGTTGGTTTTCCTGCTGTTACAAATAAATTTTGAAATAGTACCTGCAACATACTTGCAGGTGTAAAAAGTAAAATAATAGTTAAATAGTCTTTACAATATGGAAATAAAACCTTATCAGCTCCAAGAGCATATATAATTTCATCAATAAAGATAATTCCTAGAACGAAAATTATTACTCCCAAAATAAAACCAAATAAAATAAGTAGTGTAAAATCTTGCTTTGCTCGTTTGGGTTCTCCTGCTCCCATTTTTCTTGCAACTATGGCACTACCACCCGTAGCTATCATTGTTCCCAATCCTACTATTAAATTGATAACGGGACAAACAATATTGATTGCTGATAAAGCATTTGTATTGACAAATCGTGATACAAATATGGTATCTACAATTGTGTAAAGACCCATAAATAACATCATGGATATGGTCGGGAAAGCAAATTTTAATAAAGACCCAGTATTAAAATTTTTTGCAAGAGGATTACTATTCATTTGTACTACCCCCATTTTTTGAGAATAATACTAATTTTTGTGTAGGATAACCAAATTCAACTAATAACTCTGCTTCAGCAAAGCCTAATTCTTTGTAAGCCTTACGATACCCCGTATCAGCTTTGTCGCCCTCACGGAATGTTGTTACAGAAATGTCTTTATCAACTAAAAGTTCATTCATAACCTTATCCAAAAATAGTTTTGCAATACCACATTTACGATATAACGGGTGTACTCCAAAGAAATCAATGCTTCCCGTATGATAGTTAATAGACATCAAAGCAATGGCAATAGCATTATCAGTTAAAATCAAAACTCTTTGCTCTAAAATACCTTTTTTTAATTCTGTTAAGAACTCATTCTCGTTCAAATTTGGAAAACCGTCTATTACTAAATAAGCTAGTTCTAGACAGGCAGGTATATCTGTTGTTGTAGCAAATCTGATATTTTCTTCCATTTCTTGTTGTGATAATTTTTGTTTAACTGTCTGTATCAAATCAAATCTAAGCTGTAACGGATAAAATTCTTCGTTCATTCGATATTCGTTAGGCGTCTTCTTATACATCTGCTTAAAAATATTTGTAAATGCCTGCTGACTTTCATAACCAGCAATAAGCGAGATTTCAAGAATGGATTTATCAGAAAACACTAAAAGTTTTGCAGACTCTGTTAATTGTCTGCGTTGTACATAGTCATGTATAGACAATCCAACAGTTTCGACAAACATTCTATGCAAATGATATTTTGAATAACCAACACCCATTGCAATAGAGGATAAGTTCAACTTTTCTGTGAGATTGTTTTCTATGTAATTGATCACCGTTATAATGTTTTCAACCTTATTGACCATTACAGCACCCTCCTTTCAGCTTAGATTATAATATCTTGTTTTCTTCAAGTTTTAATATATATTGCGGTTTTTGCATGAATCACTATTTTAGCGTATTCAGAACTATTTGTGAACATAATTCGATGAAAAGGTAGTTTGCATGTCATAGAAATATGATTTGCAAACTACTTTTTTTGATTTATCCTACAATCTTCCAGTTGCTATCCTTATGCAATACAAGCTCATACTGCGATACCTGCGTTGCCTTTGTCTGATTATCAAGGAATTTCACAGCTACCTTGACTTTCACATTGTCTCCGTCCTTTGTAAATACTGGGTTTACCAGTTCAGAATAAAAATAGTCCCTGCCGATAGGTTCAAGTACATTTCCAGATACATAATAAGCAAGCTCTTTTTCTGTGGCTGTCTGGTACAGCTTAAAGAATGTTTCCAGAAATGAGGTAGCGTCGTTGACGGTATCAGCGTCTACACTTGCGTCTGCTTCTGGTGTCTTAGGCTCATAGTCTGATTTTTCGATTGCTGGTGCAAGGGTAGGGTTTTGAACGATTACCATATCCCCGTCAGCGTCCACATGGACTTTTACGGTATAGGTTGCCTCGACATTGCTTGTCTGTTCTCCCTCTTTTTAATCTCCTTTGTTCTTGTGAATTAGGTCAACCTATACTATAATTATATTCGTAATAGTCTATTAGACAAGAACACACTATTTTGTAATATACTACCTAAAAAGAAAGTGATAGAACATCATGGAAAATAATTGCTGTGGTTTTAGTTGTCCGTTGAAGCAACCATTCAACTAATCGGCGGAAAATATAAAGCGGTCATTTTATGGCACTTAATGAATAAAACATTACGGTATAGCGAAATTCATAAGCTCATTCCAAAAGCAACAGACAAATGTTAGCACAACAGCTTCGTGAGCTGGAAAAAGACGGATTGATTAACCGCAAGGTTTATCCAGTCGTCCCACCAAAAACAGAGTATTCCTTAACTGAATTCGGAAAAACCTTAACACCAATTCTTGATGAACTATGTAACTGGGGAGAAAACTATTTACTTCAAAACTGATTGTAAGCCGTGATACGCAGATCTCACGCTGTGAGTTGTTTACCACGGCGTTTTTATTTACAGCTTAACTTTTGCTTTTTTTGTAATCTTATAAATGTATTCTTCTGGCGTAGGGCGTTTATTCCCAAAATATTTTTTGAAATTTGCCTGCACCTCTGGGTCTGTACTGTTCATAGCTTCATCAATCGTCGCTTCAATATCAGCCCGTATATCAGCCAATGAAACACCGCCAGCCTTTGCACCTGCTTTCAAGGCTTTTTTAATATCTCGCTTTTTAAGACCTATCATTTTTTTCTCTAGACATCTTTAAAATCAATCTAATTCCTGTTAAACAAGCTCCCAGCAAACAAATGATTACCAAAATAATATAAACGTGTTGCATACCATAAATAAAAAATTCATCATGTCCCAAAATATAGTCAGATACTCTATATCCAGCAAAATCACTCATAAAAAAGTACAATAAAGTTGTAGATAACGCAATACCAACTGTTTGACCTAAATTTCTAACCAACGAATTTACGCTTCCTACAATACCCAGCTTATCTTTGGGACACGTTGACATAATAAGTGCATTGTTTGCAGGTTGAAATATAGCTTGTCCAACTGCCATTGTTGCAACTGATAGAGCAAACAAAAAGACTGGAGAAGTTTCTGTTAATCTTGACATTAAAAAGAACCCTAAACTTAATACTAACAATCCTATAAAAATAACCTTTTCTGATGATACTTTATCAGAAATACTTCCAAATATTGGGGAGCAAACTGCTAACACCAGAGGAGACAGCATCATAAATAAGCCCGCATAGAATGGACTTAACTTCAAAGCATTTTGCAAATAGAATGGTATTAAAATGCTAGATGAAGCTATACAAATAAAAGATGTTAACGCACACACTAGATTGATTGAAAATTTTAAGTTTCTAAATATATCTAAATTTAAAAGTGGTTGATGTTGTTTCTTTTCCACAAAAATAAATAGTATTGCCAAAACAATAGATATGCCGATAGAAGCCATAATGTACGGATTTAATTGTTCTGTCTGTTGCGATAAAATCAATGAACCAAAAAACAACAGTGTAACAATAAACTGTAAAATAGCTCCTACTATATCCATACATTCATCTTTTCTCTCTCCTTTGGGTAAAAACCTTAGTCCCAATATAAATACACCAATACCAAATGGAACATTGATGTAGAAAATATAATTCCAATTAAATACAGACAAAATCATTCCCCCGATTGACGGTCCGACCATATTTCCTAATGCGACTGCGGTTACTAAAACTCCTAATGCTTTTCCACGGCTTTCTTTAGGAAATAATTCTGTAATAATACCGTGGTTGTTTGCCATATATGCTGAAGCTCCTATACCTTGTAGAAATCGACATATAATCAAGACAGCAAAAGAATTACTTAAGCCACATAACAAAGACGATACGGTAAAAAGAATTGTTCCAAATTGAAATATTTTTGATTTTCCACAAATATCTCCTAAGCGCCCCCAAAATAATATTGTTGAACAAATAATAATAGAATAACTGGCGATTACCCATTCAACAGCCGATATAGTTACATTCAGTTTTTCTGAAAGGACAGGCAGAGCTACATTAACAATACTTGAATCTAACGTAGCCATAAAAGTCATTGCAATTATAGCAATTAGAACAACTGTTCTCTTTGTCGTTTCAATATGAATTGATTTATTGTTCATAACACATCTCCTTATTAGTATTATTTTGTGATTTACAACGCAAACCACATATCATATAATAGGAATATATACAAATATTTTCAATAACTGTATTGCTGTATATTAGCACAATTTTGATATGTGAGGATATTATGAATAATAGAGATAATTATTTTAATAGAAAAGGGCAAGAGAGTTTTGTGGATATTTTTAAAAAATCGGATATTAAAAATGGACAAAGTTTTCCCAGACATTGGCATGAACATTTACAAGTTTATTACTTTATTAGCGGAACAGCTAAATTAGAGTGTGGTAAAAATAATTTTGAAGTACAAGCTAATGATTTAGTCATTGTAAATCCTAATGAGTTACATTATTTAGAAAGTACATCAGATAATTTGGTTTTTTATACTATAAGATTTGAACCTTCCTTTCTTTTCAGTAATCATGTGGATTTATTGCAAACAAAATATTTAACTCCCATTACTTTAAATAGAATTGAATTTAACAATTTAATTCAAAACAACACAGAACTAACAGAACTAGTAAAAAAAGTCCTAATGGAATACTTCAATAAAAAAATAGGTTACGAATTGGCAATAAAAGGTTACATTTATTATTTAGTAGTTACACTGTTAAGAAACCATGTTCAACATATTCTTACACAATCAGAATTAGATGATAAGGAAGCTACTCTTATAAGATTTCAACCTGCATTTGAACTGATTGAAAAGAAATATAATGAAAAAATAACATTATCTAAACTGGCAAATACGGTAGGATTAAGTGTTCATCATTTTTGTCGTAGTTTCAAACAATTAACGGGAAAAACTACAACCGATTATATAAACAATATACGTCTAGACAAATCAATTTACTATTTAAAACAAACAGATTATAACATCACAGAAATTGCTTTAATGTGTGGTTTTGAAAATGGTAATTATTTTAGTCGAATATTTAAAAAATATCATTCCACCTCGCCTAGTCAATATCGAAATTTGTATAAAAATTTAGCCGTAACTCCAAAAGAATAAGTGGTTACGGCTAAATTATTCTATTTATACAATCTTCCAGTTACTATCTTTACGGAGAACAAGCTCATACTGCGATACCTGCGTCGCCTTTGTCTGATTATCAAGGAATTTCACAGCTACTTTCACTTTCACATTGTCCCCGTCCTTTGTAAAGATAGGGTTTACCAATTCAGAATAAAGGTAGTCCCTGCCGATAGGCTCAAGCACATTTCCCGATACATAGTAGGCAAGTTCTTTTTCTGTGGCTGTCGGGTACAGCTTAAAGAATGTTTCCAGAAATGCGGTAGCGTCATTTACCGTATCAGCGTCTACGCTTGTGTCTGTTTCTGGTGTCTTAGGCTCATAGTCTGATTTTTCAACTGCTGGTGCAAGGGTAGGGTTCTGAACGATTACCATATCCCCGTCAGCGTCCACATGGACTTTTACGGTATAGGTTGCTTTGACATTACTTGTCTGTTCTCCCTCTTTTATCTGCTGATCTACTTCGTAGGTAGCAGAAAAAGTGTCCGTTCCCGACTGCTCGATATGCCATACAATCACATCTGTAACTGTGGAGCTGGTCGGTATGCCGGTTCTAATGGTATCTATATTTAAGTCCTGCAATTCCTTTGTCAGATAACCGCTGATTGCCTGCGCCCTTGCTTCAATCGCTTCTTTGCTGTTATTCCATGTGTAGTAGGACTTCGCAAAGTTCTTCACGAAATTTTCTATCCCGTTGGTGTCCTGCAAGCGAAGCTCTATGATTTCTTTTTCATGGGTGGTGTGCTGGTCGATAGCGGTAAAATTTTTATATACCCCAAAGCTCACGCTTGCGAGAAGCACCACCCACAACGCAATCACGGTTTTCTTATGTGTGCCTACCTTGACAGTACGCCCCTTTTTTTCTTTGACATTTTCTGTCTGTTTCTTATTCTTCTTAAACATAATGTTATCCTCACTTTCTATTGTTTTACTCGTCCTGCACCGATTAAGTGCTGTTGCCAGTAACTATTATTTAGGTCTGCATATCCTATCGGATTTCCTGCGTGGTACATCTGCGTCGGCGAAACAAGAATACCGACGTGTGTTACATAACTTCCAGCGTTATAGGTAGAATGGAAAAATACCAAGTCCCCAGCCTTTGCCTGCGAGAGTGGAAGATGTTGGGTGGCGTCATACTGTGCTTGTGCTGTTCTCGGTAAGGAAACACCAGCTTTTCCATAGCACCATTGCGTCAGCCCCGAACAGTCAAAGGAAGTGTTTGGATTGCTACCGCCATATACATACTTCCAGCCTTGATATTTCAACGCTTCATTCATGACCTTTTGTGTCAGCTCTCCCGATACCTGCGGAACAGTTAAATACTGATTGACTAATTCCACATAAAATTGATTGCCATACTGATAACGCCAGCCACCATTTTTCGCAAAGGCTATCGGGTTGGTGTAGGTTACTTTCTTTCCACCCGATTTCTCACGGGCGAAGCTCTCTGCAAGATTGTATGTATGTTTCTTTCCTTTTCCTGCCACATATCCCACATAGCCACCGCCATAATTATAGGACTGTATCGCTACATTCAAATCGTCGATACCTTGATTTTTGCAGGAAGAAAGCAGGGACGCAAAATATTTACACCCCTGCTTGATTGAGCTTTCTGTATCTAAAGAGTTAGGCGGTAAACCAAGACTTTCCGAACTCTGCATAACATCTACTGCCGTACCGCCACTTTCTACTTGAATGATAGCCAACAATACATTGACATACTCGGAAATACCGTATTCTTTGGCGTATTTTTCCACCATAGGCTGATGTTTCAAGACTTCTGCGGATAGGTTCATACCCGTAATGCCAGAAGAAAAATTGCTGTTCTCATCGTCGCTGTCCGCACTAATGAGGACACCAAAGAAAAGCACCAGAGAAAAGAGGATAGGAAACAGACTGCCAATAAGAGCGATATGTTTCAGTTTCATTTTTTCTTCTGTCCTTTCTTCGTTACAAGATTACGGCTTTTCTCTATGGTCTGTTGGTTCTTCTGGACGCTATGGGTCTGCTGAACCTTTTTCCTGCGGTCTTTGGTGTAATTCTGGCGTGTTTCCTGCAATACTACTTTTTCTACATTCTGCCTATGTACTTGCTGTGTAAGCTGGGTTGCTTTTCTATCAGAAGCACCAGAAGATAGCGGACGCTCTTTGATAACGCTTGTCTTGACTGGCTCGCTTGCTTTTGAAGTGGTCGCTGTGGCAGGGCGTTTGATTTCCTGCGTTTTTTCTGTACTCGGCTTTGGAATGGTTGAAGCTGTGGCTGGTCGCTCATGGGGACGGGTAGCTCCCGTTGTCGCTGATCTGTCAGCCTTTCGCTGTGCCTGCCTAGCTTCTTGTGCTTTTTGAAGCTCCATACGCTTGTCAGCGATATTTTGTCTATGCTGTTCCTGCTTTTCCAATCGTCCCGTCTGTCTGGACTTCTGTTCCTGCACCATGCCACGCTTAAAGTCAGACACGCTGGACTTTGCCTTTTCCTTTGCGGAATACACCGCATAAGCGGTTTGCGTCGGCATATCCTTGATGTTTTCTTTGACAGCGTTTGCCTTGTCTTTCACTTTATTTTTCGTATCTAAGACAGCACCCACCTTTGAGCCTGCACGCTGTCCCATGCTGGAAGTGATATTGCCCCGATTTTCTTTAGAAGCTGTATTTTTTCTTTCAGCCCTCTTGCCAGCAACGGCACTTCCAGCCACCGCACCAGCCACACCGCCCGAAATACCGCCAG
>NZ_QVFI01000036.1:0-28816 GCF_003433845.1 Absiella sp. AM09-50 | reverse complement strand
TTATGTGTAATCTTGGCGAGAGCATTTTGAAAGAAGGATTTGAGCAAGGTTTAGAACAAGGCTTAGAACAAGGTTTAAAGCAAGGCATCGAGCAAGGAGAAATCAAATCTGCAATCGAACATACAGAAAAAATAATGAAGAATTGTGATGTTGATGTAAACAAAGCATTAGACATACTTGAACTTCCAGAGAACATTAAAGAAGTAGTTATTAAAGAATTGAACAAATCTTCGTAAATGATATACTATAGATTTTCTAAACTTTTTATGGCAAATTTTAAATAAGTGTTTTTTTGCTTTTTTAAGTATTAATTTTCAATAATATATATTAATTTATTAAAATATCGTTTTATATATATTGTTTTGATTTATATAATAATGGTTTTTATTTTGTAACAATCTTGCAGAAATTTATAGTAATCTTAAGGATATGGTTTGGAAACGTTTACAACACTATTTTTCAGGACTACACTCTGTAGTGATGGAACTTATCCATTTGTTATTGGAAAGGTTTTAGAAAAGGAGGAAAGTTATGAAAAAAGTTGTAACGAGAGTATCCAAAGTGTTTCTTGTCATGGCTGTCGCATTTAGTGCTTTTTTTACGAGTGGTGTAGCAAATGTTTTTGCGGCATCATCTACAAAGAAAATGGCACATTTAGTATCTGGCGCTAACGATGCAAATGGACACTTTGGCAGTGTAAAACCTGAGGCATTTGTTTTATCTGATAAAAAAGATATCACAAACGAGAATTTTAGCTTTCAATTAAAACTTGAAAGTGAAAAGGCGGATACCCGATTGCGTTTTGTAACAAAATATGTGGATGATACCCATTGGGGTTATGTTGCATATGATGGCGCAACTGGATGGTTTTATGAATTTAAAAATGGTAATAAATCAGGATATCCAGGTTTAGATTTACCTGCTGTAAATAAAAACGATATCATCAATGTAAAGGGTGTTTATACCGATCAGAGTCTTACTGTTTCTGTGGAAAATACAACAACAAAGGAAACAAAAGAAGTATTGGTATCAAATACTGACTTCTTAGATCTAGCAAAACAGGCCGGACAAATTGGATTCGGTGCTGGTACCTATGGAACATCATACACGGATATTGATTTTTGCGATGTAACAATTGGTGATAAAACATATCAAGATGGTGATTATGATACATGGAAGCTGTATAAAACTACCGAGGGACAAAAATGGGAAACATCCATTGATGTTTTGATTAACGATGGAAAACCTGAACCAGAACCTTCTCAGCAAGGCAGAACATGGTATAGCATTACTGGCGGCGCAAACAATGGCGGAGGACATGCATATGGAAATTCTTCTGCGAAAGCGCCAATCTTATTGCTGGATAATGACAAACACTTTACAGATGGCTCAGTTTTATCGTTAACATTAAAGCCAAGTGATAACTGGGGTGTATTCCCAATTTATTTAGATGATAGTAATTGGCTGTATGTGGGTTATGATCCAACAAGTAAATGGTATTATCAATATAGCGTGAATGGAAAAGGAAATTATCCTAATATTTCTGGGTTGCCAGAACTAATCCCTGGAGAGGAATTAAATTTAAGCATTTCACTTGATCGTGAAGCATTAACAGTAATTGTGAATGGTACGAAAGTCACAAAGAATGATCAGAACCTTATGAAACTTGCGCAATTAGTACAGGATAAAAGTAGATTTGGTGTTAAGACCAATGGGTATTCTACAATTTCTTTTGCGGATATGACATTAAACGGCAAAGATTGTATGGAAGATAACTGGGTATTCTGTGCAGAACGTGATGGACAAAAAGTAGAAAAGAAACATACAGAACTATTTCCTGTAAACGGAACTGTTGTTGATAAAAATACAAAAAAACCAATTTCTGGTGCTGTTGTACGCCTGAATCTGAATCAGACAAAAACCGATGATCAAGGTAATTACAGCTTTGAAGCAATTGAACCAGGAGCTTATAATATGGCAGTCACAAAACCAGGATATCAAGCATATTCTCAAAGTGTTACAGTCAAAGAAGAAGCAACGGTATTAAATGTAGATTTAAGTTTAAAAGAAGAGATTAACTTAGATGATTATGATCAATTAAAGACAAGTGATATGACAGCTTATATTGGCAAACAGTTCCCATATGTAGCACGTTATATCATGAATGATGGTTCAATATTCCGTGGTAATGAAACGGCATTAAACAGTATCATGATCAATGGCAAAAAACTTACACCAACGGTAACTGTAAAAGAAACAACAGATACATCCAGAACATATTCTTTAGATGTAAACCAAGATGGTGTTAATCTTACAATGGATGTAAAAATCAGTCTAGATAAAAACACATTGACATGGCAGATTCTAAATGTTAATAAAAGAGATACTGAATTAAGAATTGAAACGATTGATATTCCTGATTTGAATTTATTAAGTGTAGATGCAGTAGATAAGAGTGCTAACTTTGCAGGGGCAAAAGCTTCTAATTTAACAACAGATACAGGAGATCGTTTTATAAGTTTTGATGAGGGATTTATTCCTTCCCAAAGTGATGGTTATTTATATGGTATCTTAACAAATGATAAATTAAGTGCTGCTTTATTCAGCAACTCTGAAATTGAAGGCGACAAACGTATCATCTTAAATAATGGTGCGGATACTATGAGTTTGACAAGCGCTCCATATTATTATGAAGCAGGCGACAAAGGTGGAGCAAAACGTAAAAATCTTCCTGCGTATCCAACCAGTGAATTACCAGTCATGAAAGTTGCAATCGCTGGAGATATCAATGGGGATAATGATGTAGATTGGAATGATGGTGCTATCGCATTCCGTGATATCATGAATGTGCCTTATGGTTCTGAAGATATCAAAAATCTTGTAAACTATCGTATTGTTATGAATTTTGCAAGTATGGCACCAAACCCATTTTTGAAAACAGCTGACAATATTAAAAAAGTTTCACTAGCAACAGATGGATTGCCTCAGGCTTTATTGTTGAAAGGTTATGGCAATGAAGGACATGATTCCGCAAACTCTGAATATGCAGATATCGCAGAGCGTGAAGGTGGTGTTGAAGATTTCCAGAAATTAATCAAAATTGCACATGAGAATGACGCAGAAATTGGTATTCATGTAAACGCACAGGAAGCATATCCAGAAGCTAAATCATTTAATGAAAACATGCTTCAAAAACCATTTGCAGGTGGCTGGGGATGGCTTGACCAATCTCAGGTAATTGATAAGCAATGGGATCTTGCTACACAGGCAAGATGGAAACGTTTCGTACAACTATATGATCGTATCAATAATACACATCATTACGATCGTATATGGCCAAATGCTGTAGGAAATTCTCAAGGCAGCGTAGATGCTGATAAAGAAACGATTCAAAAGGAAGCAGAAAGTCTAAAGGACAACATGGATTTCATTTATCTGGATGTATGGTATCAGGATGCATGGGAAACAAGACAAATTGCGAAAGAAATCAATTCTTTGGGATGGAGATTCTCTACAGAATTCAGTTATGAAGGAGAATATGATTCTACATGGCAGCACTGGTCTACAGATGCTACATATGGTGGAGCAAGTGCAAAAGGATACAATAGTGATATTATACGTTTTATCCGTAATGATCAAAGAGATTCACAAGTATTAAATTATCCAAAATTTGGCGGTACAGCAGATAACCCATTATTAGGTGGATATCGTTTATACGGCTTTGAAGGCTGGAGTGGAAATAATGACTTTAATAATTATATCAAACAGACATTTAATGAAAATCTTCCTACAAAATTCCTTCAGCATTATCAGGTAACAGATTGGGAAAATTATGCACCTGGTGAATCTCCTGTAGGAAATCACGAAAAACAAATCACTTTAAAGAATAAAGCAGGTGATACGGTTATCGTAAAACGTAATGAAAAACAACGTAAAGATTCTAATATTGAACGTAATATTACATTAAATGGTAAAACAGTATTGAATGATGTTACATACTTACTACCATGGACAGATGAAGACGGCAGTGTAAAATTATATCACTGGAATTTAGATGGTGGCACAACAACTTGGGATTTGCCAAATGGTTGGCAAGGATTAGACAATGTTGTCATGTATCCATTATCTGATCAGGGTCGTGGAGAAGCAATCAATGTTCCTGTTGTAAATAACAAAGTGACATTAAATGCGAAAGCAGCGACTGCTTATGTTATGACAAAAGGCGCAAGTACGAAAACAGTAAAAGCATTTGGTGAAGGCGATTATGTAAAAGATCCAGGCTTTAATGCGTATGCCAATACATCAAAATTATCTCCAGAAGTATGGAGTGGCAGTATTGATCAAAAAGGTGTACAGGTGGAAATAGCAAATACTGGCGATCAGCGTCTTGCGTTCAATTCTGTTGATACAAATTCAGAAGTAACAACAACGATTTCAGGATTAACACCTGGAAGTGATTATGTCGCAGAAGTATATGTTGATAATGAAAGTGATGCGAAAGCCGCAATTACTGTAAATACAGGAAAAGACGCTGTCACAAATTACACTTTGCGTTCTATAGCGAAAAACTATGTACAATGTGATAATAAACATGGTACGAATATGCAGCGTATGCAGGTTGCCTTCAAAGCTGAATCTGATACAGCAAAACTGACACTATCAAGAGATGCCGGAGAAGGTTCTACATATATGGATGATATTCGTATCGTAAAACAAAAATTAGACAACTTCCAGAAAGATGGCAGTTTTACGCAGGATTTTGAATCTGTCGTACAAGGATTATATCCATTTGTATTAGGACCAGCACAAGGAATCACAGATCCTGTGACACATTTATCTCAATTGCATGATCCTTATACACAAGCTGGATGGAATGGTAAACTTACAAGTGATGTATTAGGTGGCGATTGGTCATTGAAACATCATGGTGTAAATACTGGTATTATTTATCAGACATTACCTCAGAACTATCGTTTTGAACCAGGTAAGATGTATACGGTAGAATTTGATTATCAGGCAGGTGCAGATAAAGCATTTGCGATGGTAGTTGGAGATGATAAAGAGTATAAAGTACCAACAAGTACACAATACCTTGCACAGGCACGTGGCACGACGCAACATGTGACAATGGACCTTATGGCATCTGATAGTGGACAGACTTGGATTGGATTATATGAGAATGGAAATAAAGTCACAAAAGGCAGTAATGGTGAAATGGATTTCATTTTAGATAATCTGAAAATCTATGAAAACCAGAATGTAGAATTTGCGGAAATCGCTAATACGGATCTATATAAAGGTGAAACAAGTGCTATCACTGGCAATCATTTAGATAAGATTACATGGTCAAGTGATCATCCAGAGATTGCGAAAGTAGATACAAATACCATGCAGGTTATCGCATTAAGTGAAGGTACAGCTATCATCACTGCGACATTATCTGATGGAAGTAAGACGAATTTTAACATCACTGTAACAGATAAAGTAATTGAACATCTTGATAAAGATACATATGGTTCTTTATCAGTTAGCGCAAATACAGAAGAATTAACAGGAGAAGGTAAAGGTTCTGGTATCAAAGAAGCTGTTGTTGATGGTGATTTGAATACTTATTGGCATTCTAATTGGAGCGGTGAAGGCTTTGAGGTAAGTGTTGATCATCCAGCAATCATTTCTGTAACGATGGAAAATCCTTCTACAATCAATGCATTTGAATTTGTACAAAGAGCTGCAAATGAAAATGGCTTGGTACATCAATACAGTTATCGTATCCTTGGTGAAGATGGCAGTGTTTTAGCAAGTGGTGAACACATACAAGTACCAAAGGATTTGCAGGGAAATAAGTCTGTTATTACCGTTACATTAGATAAGAATGTAAAGGCTAAGACAATTGAATTAACTATTGAAGAAGGTCATAATAAGTTTGCTTCCTTAGCAGAAATTCGTCCTGTACGTATCGTTTCTGTAGCAGAAACAGCTACATTAAAAGATACAACAGTTATGGTAAACGAAACGAAAAAAATGGATGTTGAAATTCCTGACAATACAGTATTAAAGGGTATTGTATGGTCATCATCTGATGAAAATGTTGCGATTGTTTCTCAAGATGGTATTATTACCGGAGTACATGAAGGTGTTGCGACAATCACTATGCGTAATGCAGTTGGATTACATTCAGAGGCAGTTGTGACAGTAGTCGCAGATACATCAAAATTATCCGCATTGATCAATGAAGCAAAAGACTATAAAGAAAATGATTATACACCAAAATCATGGTCTTTATTCATGAGCGTATTAAAGGATGCACAAAAAGCTGTGACAGATGCTTCTTCTACACAAAGCAAACTGGATGATATGTATACATCATTAAGCAATGCAATGAATGCATTAGTACATATCGCAGATACAACAGTATTACAATCCACAATCAAAGAAGTAGAAGCATTAAACGCAAAAGATTATACGGAAGCATCATGGAAAGCCATGTTGCAGGTACTCACAGACGCAAAATCAGTCTTAGATGATAAAAATGCAACACAGGAAGCTGTCAATCAGGCAGTCATAAAACTACATGACGCAAAAGAAGCACTTGTAATTGTAGAACCAGAAACAAAACCAGACACGAAGCCTGATACAAAACCAGATGAAAAACCGGACACAAAACCAGTTGTGAAAGATATGACGATTAAAAATCATACAGAAACCATCAGCGCAAGTGGTAAATTTGAAGAAGGTACACAGCTGATCACAAAAGAATTCACACAGAATGAGATTCAAAAACTAATCGATCAAATGAACGATAAGAGCTTGTTAAAAGATTATACCATTCAAAAAGCATTTACATTAGATTTCTTAAAAAATGGTGTAAACGTAAAACCAGATGGCAAGATGACAATCCGTGTACAAGTGGATGCGAAATTATTGAAGAAAGATGTAAAGGCAATCTTGATTGACAAAGATGGAAATGTCAGTGAACTGCCTGCACGCAAAGGCAAAGATTATATTGAATTTGATACTTCTCGTAATGGCACATTCGCACTTCTGTCAAAGGATACCTCAACTATAAACAACAATACAGATACAGCAGATCATACACATGCAGGATTGCTATTTGGCTTCTTATTACTTAGCGCAGGCGCTATCGTAGTTTTGATGAAGAAAAGAAAAGCTTAGTATAAACAAAAAGGAACAGTGATTGCTGTTTCTTTTTGTATCATTATCGATGAAAATAGTGTAAAATAAAACATGGTGATATTATGAAATATGTAAATGCAAATGAATTATTAATGTTTTTAAAACCTCCTGTGACAAGATTATCTGTTTTTGTCGCAGAAACAGTAGATGCCGCATTGATCATGTGTGCCAATGCCTTCCCAAAAATGGAAGAAGAATTTCAGACAACCATTGATTTCCCTACTTTCAAATTCCAGTTGTTGAAAACAATGAGCGAATTCATTGAAACATGCCGGGAACAGGAAGAAACAAGTTTAAAGAATCCTAGAGGACATGTGGAGGAAGCACGTTATGTAAATGCACATATCAATGTTTCCTTATGGCCAAAGCATATTCAGAAAAACAATGGAGAAAACTTCTTTATTATCGCTTATTGTACAGCGTATGGGGATATTATGTTTCGTTATTTGATGGATTGTGGGATCAAGGCAGAAACAGCACAACAGCTTGCCAGCCAGTCTTTATTGTCATTAGCGAAATGGATTGATGAAAACTGTATTAAGAAATGTGAATACGAATGTATTCGACGTAATGAGTCCAACGGATATTGTGCATTATGTTCCTTTATGATTCAGCCAATGCCATGTCCAAAGAAAAACGAAATCAGTTATGTACGCTGTGGCTTATCAGAAGATGAGATCAATTGTAAACGTGAAGAAACGCTGATTGATAAAGTTATGATGTAAAAAATATGATATCTATAAGAGTGCGAAAGCTTCTGTAGATATCATTTTTTCTTAATTTCTTAACATAAAGATTAAAATTATGATAAAGTAAAAACGCTTTCTTTTTTATACTGTATATAGAAAGAAAGCGAGGATGTTTTATGAGAAAATTAGGCATAGCATTGTATCCTGATAAAACCGAGTTAATTGAAGATCAGGCATATCTGAAGATGGCAAAAGACATCGGATATGAAAGAGTATTCATGAGTTTTCTACAAATTGATGTAAATAATCCCATGCGTTCCATTCAACGTATCAAAGAAAGTGCGAAACTTGCACATGATATGGGGTTTTCTGTAACTTTGGATATTCATCCTATGGTATTTACATATTTGAAATGTAAGGAAGATGATTTATCATATTTTCATGCTATGGGAATTGATGTATTACGTTTGGATAAAGGATATGATGGTTATACAGAAGCCATGATGAGTCATAATCCATATGGTATCATGATTGAGGTAAACATGAGTAATCATACACATTATCTGCAACGTATTCTGGATCATCAACCAGATACAGAGCATCTGTGTGGTTCTCATAATTTTTATCCACAGCGTTTTACCGCTCTTTCTTTATCCACATTTCAAACATGTAGTGAGATGTTTCATCGTCATCATATACATAGCGCAGCGTTTATCACTTCAAAGCACGCTTCTATATCTCCATGGCCAATATCTGAAGGCTTATGTACGTTAGAGTGTCATCGTGATTTACC
Source organism: Absiella sp. AM09-50 (assembly GCF_003433845.1). Taxonomy (NCBI): domain Bacteria; kingdom Bacillati; phylum Bacillota; class Erysipelotrichia; order Erysipelotrichales; family Erysipelotrichaceae; genus Amedibacterium; species Absiella sp. AM09-50. Next base: position 20,140 of record NZ_QVFI01000036.1, on the reverse strand, counting down.
ATTACGTGTACAGGCACAACACATGAAGATGTTAAATGCTGTGGATGATATTATCATAGGAAATGCGTTTGCATTAAAAGAAGAACTAGGTGAAGTGAAACAGGTGTTTGATACATCAATAGATGAACTTCATATTCATCTGCATGAGGAAACAACACCATTAGAAAAAGAATTGTTATTTCAGGGTGTATATGAATATCGTGGAGATGCTTCTGCATATGTAATCAGATCAAGTAAAAACCGAGCAAAATATCATACATACAGTTTACCGGCGCATGCTGTGACAAGGGATATTCATAAAGGTGACATTTTGATACTAAATGAAGCTTATGGCCAATATAAAGCTGAATTACAGATTGCTTTATGTGATCGTTTAGCAGATTCTAAAATAAATGTTGTGGGACATATTGTGGAGGATGAAATGATATTGTTAGATGCCATGTGCCCATTTCAAAAGTTTCAGTTAAAGGAGGAAATTAAGAAATGAAATATTATGCAGGAATTGATATCGGTGGCACCAGAATCAAGATGGGGATCATCGATGAAACAGGGCATGTTTGTGTACAGGAAAATGAAGCAACCCAATCAACACGTTCTGATTTGATGAAACAGATTGGGGATTTTATCAAACAACATCAGGAATATACGATGGAAGGTGTAGGCATTAGTATGCCAGGCATTGCGAAAGATGATGGCTTTATGCAAACGAGTGGGGCAATCAAATGCTTTTTAAAACACAATATGAAACAGGAAATGGAAGCATATTTAAAATTACCTGTTGTGATTGAAAACGATAGTAAATCAGCATCAATTGCGGAAAAATGGATAGGCGAAGCAAAAGATTTAGATAATTTTGTATGTTTAACACTTGGAACAGCTGTTGGCGGAGCAATCTATATGGATGGAAAGCTTGTACGTGGCCTTGGTGGTATGGCAGGTGAATTTGGGATTGCGTTATGTGGAAAGGAAAAAGGTAATTATAATGAACAGTCTTTTTCTTACAGTGCAGCAGTGGTGGCAGGATTATGCCGTAATTACAGCTATCGTGTGAAAGAGCGTGTATTGGATGCGAAAGAAATTTATCGTCGTGCGCATGAAAATGATCAGGATGCAATAGCGTGTATTGAACAATTTTATCATGATGTAGCGTTGTTGTTAATCAATACTGCTGTCATTATAGCACCAGATGCTATTTTGATAGGTGGAGGCATCAGTGCAAATGAAGAAGCAATGCATGGAATCATTTCTGCTTATGAAGAAATCATACAAGACTATCATGTATTAAGTCTTGTGGAAATGCCAAAAATCTTAGCTTGTAAATTGAAGAATGAAGCCGGAATGATTGGCGCAGCACGGAAATTGATGTTAATGAAAGAAAAGATCTAATTAAAAAAGATCTTTTTTTATGTAATATAGAAAAAACGTCCAGATGGGCTTTGATTTTCTACATACCTTATTATTGAGATACGACAACAGCGTATCTTAGAAAGATGAGGGATAACTTATGTGTAATCATGTATATTTAAACAATGAAGGATTGGAGTATAACGATTTTGACAACAGAGGTTTTGAAGGACGCGGATTTGATCGCGGTCACAAAGGATGCAGCTGTAACTGTAATTGTAACTGCAACTGTGGATGCAACAACGGATGTGGCGATTCAGGATATGATGATCGTGCATTTGAAGAAGCACAGCGTATTATCAATCAGGTAGCACGTCGTAGAGGCAGAGAAAACCGTTGCGCTCGTCAGTTTGTTCGCTGTATGAGAAGCATCAACAACAACTGCAACTGGTAATAAATAAAAGGAAGCGTCAAATAGACGCTTCTTTACATAGCTTGTTTGTTTAAGAAAGATATGACTTCTTGAAAGGTTTCTATAGCCTGTGTTCGTTCTAATTGAAACTGATATTCATGTGGAAGATCGTTGTCATAGGTCAATAATTTTGATGAAACATGGAGATCTTTTAAACATTTATCCATAGCTTCTGCCTGTTTCATAAAGGAATTGGTATTTCCATCTGTTAATAAGGTCGGTGGAAAGGATGATGTGATCCATGGCATAAAGTCGGCTTGTTTCATATTTGAGGATGTTTCCCAGTGTTTATCATCAAAATACGCCCAGGCACTTTGATCAAATAAGAAATTTGAAAGCCAGCTGTCTGTATCATCGTATGCTTTGATATCTAATAATCCACAGAAGGATAGAAAACCTTTGATCTGTTGTGGCTTTAAACAAGCCTTGATTCCAGTGAACTCTTGATATTGAGGATTTATTTGTAATGTGGTAAACTCTCCTGCAATATGTGCACCAGCCGAATCTCCACCGATAAAGATGTTTTGAAAATCTATAGGGTAATCTTTTGTTTGAATATCTTCTAATAATTCCATCATTTGATAAACAGGGGTTGGATATTTTTGTTCAGGCGCTAAGGCATAATTCATAGAAATAACAGTATATCCATAGGATGCAACCATTTCCATATACGTACGAGTATCAGCTTTATCCCCACCAACAAATGCTCCTCCATGTACCCATAACAGCAATGGATAGCTGCCTTTTTCTTTTGGATAGTAGATATCATAAGTATGTAAATCATATGCAGAAGCATAGGATACATCTAGTTTTTCTTCTATCGTTTGTATGCGTTGTTCATATTCTGGATGATGGGTATATTGCACACCTTCTTTACCACCAGAAAATCCCATTCTTGTAAGTTTTGTGACAGGAACACAGGTAAACTGTATCATGATCAAACACCCTGCCATGAATAAGATGATGATGACAATCAGAAGCTTTGTGATTGTCCATAATTTCTTTTTCATAAGAGCCTCCTTTTTTCCTATAATATAAGAAAAACAAAGAAACTTTGTTATCATGAATTTTATCTTTGTATCAGATTATTAATATTGGAAGTTCTTATCGCGGAATCCTTTTGGTGTTTGTCCACAGATCTGTTTAAAACGCTGGGTGAAATGGCTTTGACTGGTAAAGTTTAATAAAGAGCTGATTTCCTGAAAACTATAATCCGTAAACAACAATAGTTGTTTGGCTTCTTCTATTTTCTTTTTTAATACATAATCACTTAATGATTCTCCAACTTCTTTTTTAAAACGTGAGGAAATATATACGGCAGATTTACCTGTTGTACAACTTAAATCTTCTAATGTGATCTTTTCATATAAATGGGCATCGATATATCGCAGACATTGATTGATCAGGGTAGAGCACTGTTTTGCCTGTGATTGAATCAAATCACAAAATTGATAACTGGCATATTTCATATAACGGATACATTCTGGTACCGTATGAATATTCTTTAATCCCTGAATCAAAGCATCCGATAAACTAAAAGCGCTGTCTAAAGGAACACCACAGGCAATCGCCTGTCTGGTCAATAATGTCACAATGGTCACAAACTTTAATTTGGTACTTTCAAAAAAATCATCTGCTAGATGGACTTCATACGTTTTATTGATTTTAGAAAAGATCCAGTCTATTTTTTCTTTTTGCCCTTTTTTTACATATTCTAAAAACCGTAGTTCAAATTGATAAGAATCACTGGTAGCATCATGACTTCTTCGCTCATACAGGTTTTCTTCAAAGGTTTCCTCAGGCAGTTTTTCCAGCTTTTCTTTATGAAGATATTTGATTGGAATCTGATGTGCATCTAAAGAGCACTGCATGATCAAGTCATAAAACATGACACAATAATCTTTAAAGCTTTCTAATGTTTCACTGGAGATATACGCTTTGATATCATAGGAAAATTTAGATGTAATGGATGTATTTAACAATGCACAGGGACCAATCAAAATACGATAACGTTTTTGATCACTGGTATATAAAAAGGAAGCACCCAGCATTTCATAGGTGTTGACGATATGTAAAGGGAATTCATCATCAACAAATAAATATTCAAATTTTTCTTTTAAGGACATGATTGGCGCATATCTGGGAAAGACAAGACTGCCTGCTTCATCATCTAATAAGGTGATGGGAACATAGGTACGATGATATAAGGTGTCAATAGCATGAATAAGTTCAGATTGATTCATAAATTCCTCCTGTGTTAATAATTTAACATAAATATTAAAATTATGATAAAACCGTTGTGTAAATCATTATATAATAGCATTGTAACAAAGTAAAGCGGTTACAACCTTTGGCCAAGGTTACGAATTGAAAAAGAGAAAGGATGTTTGTATGAAACGTTTTGAACAATTGCTAAATGACAAGTTAATGCCACTAGCAGAAAAATTAACACAAAACAAAATTTTGGGCGCATTGATGGAAGGCTTTATCCGATGCTCTCCCATCACACTAGGTATCGCATTTATTACCATTATCGGAAACTTTCCGATTCCAGCATGGACCAAATGGTTAACCGAAATAGGCTTGATGCAGCATGTATCTGCCATTACCAATGGTGCCACAGGCGTGTTGACACTGTATGTAATTTATTCCTTATCCATGGCTTATGCGAAACGTATTGAAGTCAATGAACGAAATTCCGCATTGATCTCTTTAGCGTTCTTCATTATGATTATGCCACAAACCATTACCACAATGGATGCGGCAGGAAAAGAAACAGTAATCAATGCATTGAAATTAGATTATCTGGGTGGACAGGGGTTATTTATTGGTATGATCATTGCCTTAGTCATCACAAGATTATATGCATATTTATCAAGTAAAAACCTGTCTTTTAAACTTCCACCAAGTGTACCTGCCATGGTATCACAATCATTATCTCCAGTATTTGTTGTAACGATCATCTTCGTTTTGGCATTCATTGTACGCGTAGCATTCTCCTATACTTCCGCAGGGGATATCATTAACTTCTTTATTCAGGTAATCAATGCACCATTAAATTCTGTGGTTGCCAATCCTTTAACGATTATTTTGATTATCTCTTTCATGGGATTGTTATGGTTCTTTGGTATTCACAATGCGGTTTTACAGGGACCTTTAGGTGCTATATCTTTGACCATGTTAGCGGGTAATATTACGGCATTTCAAAATGGCGAACCATTACCTTATCTGATGCCGGCGGTTGTATATGCAGGAATGACATCAGCTGGATTTATGGGAATCATTGTTGGAATGATGTTTAAATCAAAATCACAGAAGTATAAACAAATTGCGAAGTTATCCTTTATTCCATCTTTATTCAATATTACGGAACCGATCATGTTTGGTATGCCGATCATTATGAATCCGATCTTCTTTATTCCTCAGGTATTCCCTCAATTGATCGCAGGTTTTGTGACATGGGGACTGGCATCTACCATTCTTCCCATCACAATGAATCCATATATGTCATTGATGCCATGGACAACACCAACCTTTATTAAAATGCCACTTCTAGGCGGTATCAACTTCACGATTATTATGATTATCTGTTTCGCTATTTCTATTTTGATCTGGTATCCATTCTTAAAGGTTGCGGATCTTCGTGAATATGAGCTGGAACAGCAGGCACAAAAAGCATTAGATGAAGGTGAGGATAATGAAAACTGATCCATGGGTTACATGGTGGAGTCATGCGCAAAGAGGCTGTGGTCTGATAAATCAACAACAGCCAACACATCAATGTGTAAATATTCATCGTTTACCAGAAGCATCCGCTATTCGCTTTCGCTTTTCTAATTTCTATGATACACAGGATGTAGAAATCACCAATGTGACACTAACCTATCATGATCAGGAATTCCCAATCACTTTTCAAAAAGCATCTACCTATATCTTACATCAGGATGAAACAATCCTCAGTGATCCTGTGGATATCCATTGTATGGCAAAGGATACCTTGATATTAGACTATGATATCATCACACAACAAGCCTGTACCTCGGGAATCGATGTTTCAAATGATCAAGATATCCAAACAGATGGGGTAGTGATCTATTTGTTTCATGGTATAGATATCATATCCAAAGATATCAAAGGATGTATCTGTGCATTTGGGGATTCTATCGTAGAAATGGCGCAATGGACAAATGTGTTAAAAGAAATGTTAAAGGAAAAAGGTTATGTATTGATCAATCAGGGAATCAGTGGAAATCGGTTGTTGAAGGATTTACAACATATCCAAATGGATGCATCCCATGCCTATATCTTAGAAGGCACAACTGCTCAACAAAAGATAGAAGAACCAAAAATATTTCAACATATTCCCATCACCAAGCAATGCTTTGGAAAACCTGGCATTAAACGATTAAAACAAGAGATTTTAGATACACATAATCATATGAAAGCGATCATTTGTGCAATTGGTATCAATGATTTATACCAACCGGGAACCTTTTGCGCAGAATTATTAGAACTACCAACATTGGAAGAAATGCAACAAGCGTATACCAATATATGGCAACAAATCAAAGATTCTGAATGTGATCTATTGGTAGTAGGCATTACTTCATTTTTAGCATCGGATGGTGCCAGCACAGAAAAAGAAATGATGCGATTAGCGTTAAATGAATGGATGAAACAAAGTACATTGCCGGATGGCTTTGTGGCATTCGATGATATCTTATGTGATACAAATCATGTGTTATTTGATGATGTCCATATCGGAGATCATCTACACCCTAATGCATATGGAGGTAAGAAAATGGCGAATAAAATATATCAACAATTGGAGAAACTTCTATGATCTGGCTATGTATCGGCGCATTGATCATTGCCATTTTATGGTTTGTATGTATGACACCATGGCCGTTTGTCTTGCTGTTGCGTCATAAAAAAGAAGAACCTAGAGAAAAAGGTAGAAGTGATCAAAAACAAATCGAGGAACATCTGACGATAAAAAAAGGGCTGCCATATCCTTCCTCTTATCCAAGTGCAACATATGATGTATATTATGATCCAAAAACACCAGCGAAACGAATACTGGTATGGGTGCATGGTGGAGCATTTATCGCAGGGGATAGTCGTGGCACAAAGAATTTTGGGCCAATGATGGCAAAACAAGGAACGATCTTTTACGCCATCAATTATGCACTTGCACCTGCGCATCATTTTCCTGATCAGATCCTTCAAATTGATGAATTTCTAAAGGCATTACCGCAATTATTATCAAAAGAAGGACTACCTATGCCATCTCATCTATATCTTGGAGGAGATTCCGCTGGAGCGAATATGGTCGCAGAATATACCTGTATGAAATATGATGCCTTACTATGTGAAAAAAGCCATGTACAGCTACAATCCTTGTTTGATATCAATGGCTTATTACTATATTGTGGGCCATATGATTTCGCAGAAGATTTAACAAATCCAAAACTAAAAGACTTTGTGAAGATGTTTCATTACCTTGGCTGGGCTTATCTTGGTAAAAAAAGCTGGGCAAAACATGAAGAAAAATATCTGGCTTCCCCTTATCATCAGGTTAATCAAAAATTTCCTGCTACATATCTATGTGATGGAAGAAAATATTCATTCTTATGGCAGGGAAAAAAGCTGGCAGAAAAACTATCTGACATGCAGGTGTATGTGAAATCTGACTTCTATGAGGATATGCCACATGAATTTCAATTTGATTATGTTAAATATCCCAAAGAAGCAATGGAGGTATTTGAAAACAGCTGTGCATTTATGGAGGATATAGAAAGGAAATAGACATGTTAAAAAAGGATTTTTTATGGGGTGGTGCTGTTGCGGCCAACCAGTGTGAAGGTGCTTATTTAGAAGGTGGAAAAGGTTTATCTATCATGGATATCGTTACTGCTGGAGATAAAAATCATCCACGCCGTTTTACGCTAAATTTAGAAAGTGATGCTTATTATCCCAATCATGAGGCAATCGACTTTTATCATCATTATAAGGAAGATATCGCAATGTTTGCGGAAATGGGATTTCGTTGTTTTCGTACATCGATTGCATGGAGCCGTATCTTTCCAAATGGAGATGAAGAAGAACCAAATGAAGAAGGACTTGCATTTTATGATCGATTATTTGATGAATTAAAACGTTATCATATAGAGCCAATAATCACAATATCACATTATGAAATGCCATTACATCTAGTAAAAGCGTATGGTGGATGGAGAAATAGAAAATTGATTGATTTCTATGTGAAATATGCCAAAACATTATTTCAAAGATATCGTGGAAAAGTAAGATACTGGATGACCTTTAATGAAATAAATTCCACAATCCACGTTCCTGCCATTGCAGGGGTGATCATTTCAGAAAAAGAAGATAAAAAACAAGTAAGTTATCAGGCTTTACATCATCAATTTATCGCAAGTGCGCTGGCAGTCAAAGCGGCACATGACATAGATTCAGATAATAAAGTTGGATGTATGGTCATGACAACCGTAGGCTATCCCAAAACATCGCATCCATTAGATGTAGAGGCAGCCCAGCAATACTTACGAGATGGCACATTATTCTTTTGTGATGTTCAGGTAAGAGGCGCATATCCATCCTATTTCCACAGTTATGGAATAGATATTCAAATGGAAGAAAACGATACACAGATATTAAAGGAAGGCTGTGTAGATTATATTGGGTTCTCTTATTATTCATCCAATGTGGTGGCACATCATATGGAAGGGGAATTATGCGATGGTAACATCGTGAAAGGATTGAAAAATCCTTATTTAGAAGCGAGTGCATGGGGCTGGCAGATTGATCCGGATGGATTAAAATATCTCATGCGTACACTTTATGAACGTTATGAAAAACCATTGTTTATTGTGGAAAATGGTCTTGGATATGCGGATGAAATCAGTGAAGATGGAAAGATTCATGATGATTATCGTATCGCATATTTACGTTCTCACATACAGGCAATGAAAGAAGTTGTAGAACATGAACATATCGATTTATTGGGATATACAGCATGGGGCTGTATTGATATCGTTTCCGCTGGTACCGGAGAAATGAAAAAACGATATGGCATGATCTATGTAGATCGAGATGATGCTGGGAATGGCACCAATCAACGAAAGAAGAAAGATTCTTTCGCATGGTATCAAAAAGTCATCTCATCTAATGGTGAAGATTTAACATAAGAAAAGAAAGAAAAAGGAGAAATTTAAACATGAAATTCAATAGGAAGAAAAAGGTAGTGGCGGCTGGTGGTGCGGCTGTCATCTTGGCTGGTTGTGCCATTACAGGAGGCAATACAGTACTTTCTGCGGTACATGAAGGAACAGGACAATTAAAAAGTGGTGCGATCACCTTGCATGAAGGTGCAGATAAACTGGTAGCTGGCAGTACTGGTGTAGAAAAAATCAGTTCTGGATTATACACAGGACTTGTACAATATACAGATGGGATTAGCAAGGTTGGTGAAGGTGTTCAAGTATTAGAAGAAGGTGCTGGGCAATATACAGCTGGTGTTAAAGCACTTTCTGATGGTACCAATGTCTTATATGAAGGTGTCAATGGCTATACCAATGGGGTATCCGCATTAGCAGATGGCGCAAAGCAACTGGATGATGGTGCTGGTGCATTATCAAGTGGTGCGCAAACATTAGATCAAAGCATGAATCAAATGGTCGATGGCTCAAAACAGCTTGCGGATGGTACCAATCAGTTAAATGAAAACTCTTCATTATTGGTAGAGGCACCAGATATGTTAAGTGATGGTCTGAATCAAATCAAAGATGGTTTAACTGCCGTACCAAATGAGGAACAAATCCAGTTATTAACAGATGGTTCTCATGGTGTCTTGCAGGCTGTGGATATGTTAAGTCAGGGAACGACTGGTCTTGATCAAAGTGTCGGGGTTTTACAAGAACAGCTACAAACGTTAAATACAACATTCTATAGTAATGAGGATATCAAAAGTGCAGTAGAAGTTTTATTAAATGCAACGCCAGCACAATTAAAACTGGCATTGGCATTAAAACCTGATGATACCATGAACGCATTAAAATTTGTATCAGGTGCCTATCTTGCCACAGATGCCGCTCTTGATGAAGCATCGAAGGGTGTTGATCAAATGAAACTATTATCCTCAACGCTTGCGGATGGTGCCAATAAGTTAAATACCAATTATCAAACACTAAATGAAGGTATTCAGATGTTTTCCGTATTACCACAGGGCGTACAAGCCATTCAAACTGGATTGGATCAAATGATCGATCTGATTCAAAATGATTTAAAAACAGGCATTACAACCTATGTATCCGGCGTGAATAGTGTCCATGAAGGAGCACAGGCATTATATCAAGGTTCGATCGCAATAAAATCAGGTACGACAACATTATCCAAAGGCAGCACAGATTTAAAATCAGGGACTAGTGCTTTGATTCATGGTGCTGGCGCATTAACTGAGAATAATGAAACCTTACAAACCGGCGCAAAAGCATTAAAAGATGGTGCCAATGCCTTAGATGCTTCCAGTACGCCAATGATGGAAGGCATCCATGTTTTAAAAACGGGTGTGGATAAATTAATTGAACTAAAGAGTGGTCTGGTAAATGCAGGAAAAGCTGTCAAAGATGGAAACAATGGATTAAAAGAAGGAATGTCTACCCTATATGAAGGGATTCGTATGATGAAAGATGGTACAGAAGAACTTCATACAAAACTAGGTGGAGATTAATAGAAAGGATATCAGATTATGAAAATTGCAGTTTTTGATGTAGGAGGAACATACATCAAATATGCATGTAGCGATGAACAGGGCAACCTGTCACATAAAGGAAAAATAAAAACACCACAAAGTAGAGAAGCTTTCTATGATGTAGTGGAAGAAATCATCAACAAACTGGGAGCGGTAGAAGGATTAGCCTTCTCCCTTCCGGGCTTCATTGACGCAAAACAAGGATATATATCTGTCGGCGGTTCTCTTCGATATCATGATAACTGTCACTTTGTGAAAGATATGGAAGCCCATATGAAACTTCCTGTATCCATACAAAATGATGCCAAGTGTGCAGCCCTTGCGCAAATATGGAAAGGGAATCAGATAAATGAAAATGCGGTTGTCTTAGTATTTGGCACAGGTGTTGGCGGTGCCTTAATTCAACAAGGACAACTATATGATGGCAGTCATTTTATGGCAATGGAATTATCCTGTATCATACAGGGGGATATCGCAACGCAAGGCCTACAAGCAACACTGGGAAATCGATTTAGTATACCAAATCTTATGGATAGAATCGCAGAAAAACTACATTTAGAACATATCGAAGGAGAAAAAGCTTTCCAATTATTAAGGGAAGGAAATGAAGTAGTGAAAGCAGAAATGCTGGCATATAGTCGTACGCTTGCGCTACAATTATTCAACTTCCAATGCTGTTTTGATCCGGATATCTTCTATATCGGTGGAGGGATATCTGCACAGCCAGCGTTTATATCATTGATCCAACAGGCGGTTGATGGATTACTAGAAAAAATACCATTTGCGTTACCTCCTATTCAGGTAAAACAAATGTGTCATCAAGCAGACGCTAATTTGATTGGTGCTGTATACCAATATCTAAGAAATCATGAAGCATAAAAAAACTATACGTATCGTCGTAATTAGTATCCTGATTCCCACCGTAATATTTATGACGTTGGCTTATGTAACATTTCAGGCAGTGATGCATATGGGAAGTGAACAGATACAAACGAAGGTAAAAAACTACAATACATTGACAAGCACATCCCCAAGGCATGCGACTGTATTCTTTGGAGATTCTATTACGGAACTATATCCATTAGAAGATTTCTATTCCGATTATGTGATAGAAACAAAAACACCAGTTCTGAATCGTGGCATTAGCTCAGAAAAAACAGCAAGCATGCTTGCTCGATTAGAAAAAGAAATTATACCCTTACATGCAAAACATCTCATTATGCTGATGGGCATCAATGATATATTTGATGGCATCAAACCAGAAGAAATCGCTCATCATATAGAAGAAATGATTGTGATGATGAAAGAAAAAAGTCCGGAAACACGATTGATCTTACAGGCGATTTATCCAATCAATGAACAGGATCGTGATTCATTTTATGAGAAATTAATGATGAAAGGGAATGGCAATGAAAGTGTACAGAAAACCAATGAACTTTTAGAAGCGTTGGCAAAGAAGCACGATATTACATTTCTCAATATCAATCCTTTATTAAGTGATGAAAATGGTAATCTAAAGCATGCATACGCATATGATGGATTGCATCCTAATGCTAGTGGATATCGTATCATCAGTGATGAAATCAAGAAAATGATTAAGTGAAAGAACGTTGGATATGCGTTCTTTTTCTTTTTGGTAAGCTTTTAAAAAAGCAATATTTCTAATGTATATTATATAGAAAACATGATACAATGAAGAAAACTAAAGAAAAGGGGTAAGTAAAATGAAACAATGGTGGCAAAAAGAAGTCGTATATCAAATATATCCTAAGAGCTTTTATGACAGTAATCATGATGGCATTGGTGATGTTCAAGGGATTATTCAAAAACTGGATTATTTAAAAGAATTAGGTGTAACAATGCTTTGGATATGTCCAATATATGCATCTCCCATGGATGATAATGGCTATGATATATCGGATTATTATGCGATTCATCCTCAATTTGGGACAATGGAAGATGTAGAAGAATTAATTCAAAAGGCGAAGGCAATGGGAATCAAGATCATTATGGATTTGGTTGTTAATCATACCAGTGATGAGCATGCATGGTTTCAAGAAGCAATAAAGAATCCAGATAGCCCATATCGTGATTTTTACATATTCAAAGAAGGAAAAGAGGGTCATGCGCCAACAAACTGGCGTAGTATCTTTGGTGGCAGTGTATGGGAGAAGGTGCCGAATGAAGATAACATGTATTATTTCCATGCCTTTCAGAAGAAACAACCGGATTTAAACTGGGAAAATCCAAAGATGCGCCAGGCAATCTATGATATGATCAATTGGTGGCTGGATAAAGGAATTGCCGGTTTTCGTGTAGATGCGATTAATTTTATCAAGAAGAATCAGGCATATCCTGATGGCATAGCAGATGGTACTGATGGATTATGCAGCTGTATCGATTATAGCCGTAATCAGGAAGGTATAGAAGTGTTCTTTCAGGAATTACGTAAGCATACCTTTGATCGACATGAATGTATGAGCGTAGCGGAAGCATGTGGTGTACCATATCGACAATTGGCTCCATTTATTGATGAAAAAGATGGATGTTTCTCTATGATGTTTGATTTTAATTATTGTGATTTTGATATTGGAGATCATGAAGAATGGTTTATACGTAAAACATGGACACCAAAAGAATATCGCGATATGTTGTTTTTAAGCCAGCAGGAAGTAAATGCATTAGGATGGGTCGCAAGCTTTTTAGAGAACCATGATCAGCCAAGAAGTGTAAATAAATTAATACCGATAGATGAAGAACGTAATTACTATAGTAAAACGATGTTGGGGGCAATGTATTTCTTTTTACGAGGCGTGCCTTTCATTTATCAAGGACAGGAAATCGGTATGGAAAATGCTTGTCGCCATAGTATAGAAGAATTTGATGACTGTAGCAGTATCAATCAATATCACAGAGCATTAGAAGAAGGTTTTACTGAAAAAGAAGCCCTTCATTTTGTGAATATGCGAAGCAGAGATAATGCAAGAACACCAATGCAGTGGAATGATGCAACATATGCTGGATTTAGTGATACAGCACCATGGCTTGCGTTAAACGATAACTATCATATGATCAATGTGGAAAAAGACAGACAAGATGTGCATAGCATTTTTAAGTTCTATCAGGCGATGATTCAACTACGTCAAAATAGTGAATATAGTGATATATTGACATATGGTGATTTTAAAGGAATGAAGTACCAGGATGAAATACTAGCTTATCAAAGAAGTTACGAGGGGCATGTTGTAGAGGTTATTTGTAATTATTCAAATACATCGCAAAGTGTGAAGCTGGATGGAGATATTCAAGTGTTATTAAGCAATGATGACAAGATTGATGGAGGGTTGCATTTACGTCCTTATGGATGTGTGGTCGTATCCATCAAATAGAAAACGAGGTGTGAAGGCATGAATCTGGCAAATCAGATTTTAACGGAAGTAAAAAAGGCAGTTGTGGGAAAAGATGAAGTATTAGAGAAAATATTAATGGTGATTTTATCCAAAGGGCATATTCTGCTGGAGGATATCCCAGGTGTTGGCAAGACAACCATTGCGGTAGCATTCAGTAAAGCGATGTCTTTGGAAACAAGAAGAATTCAGTTTACTGTGGATGTTTTACCAAGTGATGTTGTGGGATTTACAAGTATTGATCATGAAACGGGAAAGCTGCGCTTACATCCTGGAGCAGTATTTTGTAATATCTTTCTAGCGGATGAAATCAATCGTACCAGCTCTAAAACACAGGCCGCCTTATTAGAAGTTATGGAAGAAGGCAATATCACAGTAGATGGATATACACAAAAGGCGAAAGATCCTTTTTGTGTCATTGCGACACAGAATCCTTTTGGTTCTGCGGGAACACAGCTGTTGCCAGAAAGTCAGCTGGATCGTTTTATGATACGTTTAAGTATTGGATATCCCAGCCTTGCGGATGAAAAGGATATATTAAAAAGAAAAAGTGAAAGAGATCCAATGCTGGAGGTACATGCGGCAGCAAGTCGTGAAGATATCATCCAAATGAGCAAAGAGGTAGAACAGGTTTATGTGCATGAAGATATTTTAGATTACATTGTTGCGCTGATTGATGCGACAAGACATCATACTTCCATTTTACAAGGTGCCAGTCCCCGTGCAAGTATTTCCTTAATGCAGTTATCAAAGGCCAATGCCTACCTGCATGATCGAGATTATGTTGTGCCAAAGGATGTACAGGATATTTTCTTTGATGTGATTGGACATCGTGTGATCATGGGCACGAGTGCTTCAGAAACCAAAGATGTATTGATGGGAATTCTACATGAAACGAAAATCAAAAAATCGAAATAAAAACGGACTGGCATTTGCCAGAATCCGTTGGTTGTTTCTGTGGCTGGCAGCTTTTGTATTCTACTTTTTCTATCAAAGTTATTTAACCTTATATCTGTTTGTGATTGTAACATGTCTGCCAATCTTGTCACTTCTTTTAATGTTGTATAATTCATCTCGTCTTTATCTGGATTTATCATTTACAAAGCAGGAAATCACACAGAATATGCGTAGTGAATTTATTATGAAAATACAATCAGAGAATACACCTTTTGGTATATTGAAAGTAGATTATCAAATTGAAAACATATTCTATGAAAGTAAAAAGGTATATACAAACAGCTTGTTATGTACATCAAAACAAAAAGTGAAAAAAGCAATTACATTACCATATTGCGGTTGTTATAGTGCAAACATTACGCAGGTTACATTATTTGATATTTTGGGTTTATGGAAGAAGAAGTGTAAGTGTGAGGGAAGCTGTAAGCTATATGTATTACCCGTTTATAAAGAAGATACTTCACTGATGAAAACGATAAGTGATGGTCTTGAAAAAGAAACAGAAACATGGAAAAAAACTGGACTCATGTCAAATGACAGTTATGAAATACGGGATTATCAGGAAGGTGATTCTTTAAAATATCTACATCATAAAATGAGTTATAAACTGGATAAACCAATGGTACGTCAGTTTGCGTCTTTACAACAGGCGCACATGTTGATGATTTTGGATTTACAAGGCGATATTGATACTGTTGAACAGACATTGCAGACCTTTTATTCTATCGCAAAAACAATGCTTAAACAGGGAGTAATCATCAAATGTGGATATATGGCAAAACGACATGCCACGATTCAGGAAATCATGACACCCTTGATGCTGCAACAGGTGATGAAGGAAATTCTTTCTTATCCTAGATCTCAGGAAAAAGGAAACTGGCATACGCAGGAAGATGTTGTTTATCAGATTTATGGTGTGAATTGTCAGAAAATAGAAGATAAGGGGGTTGCTTATGAATAAGAAAAACGTACCTTATGATATGCTGCTGATTCTGTTTGGCATCATTTCTATTTTATTATGTTATGCCTTTGCTTTTCCATTTACGATAGATATTATATTTCTACTTGTTGGTGTGATGGTTGTATTTCTATTATTGTCGTGGATCATCAAAAGTGGCAATAAGAAAGCATTTTATGCCTTTTTGATACTGTTTATTGTGTTTCTGGTAATTACCCGTGATTCGCTGGTCATTGGTTTTCAAAATTTATATAACCAGATGACAGAGATTTATTCTACTTATGATAACTATTATTTTCAGAAATATAATTTAGATAGATATACCAATTATCAAATGAGTACACAGTGGTGTATATTATCTGTGTTTACCATTTATATTCTTGCATCATGTATCACCATCTTTGAACACAAAGGATATTTATTGAATTTCTTATTAAGTTTTGTATTATTCATACCTACGATTATGTATCATATACCCCAGAATTTTATTATTGATGCTCTGATCTTTATCTATTGGATTCTGCTTTTCTTTCATCACACGATGCAGAAAAAAGGTGTACAGATACAGCTGAATCAAACATTTATCGTGCGATTGATGATTGTATTACTGTTATTTGTATTTAGTTTTCAATTGGTATATCCACAATCAAAATTCGTGAAAAATGCTGCAATTGAACAGGCAAGACTGGATTTAGAAACCAAATATCGCCAGAAGATTCAAAAAGCATTTAGTGATAAAACAGGGGAAGTTAATTTGAATAACGCCAAAGATCGTTACTATTTTGATACCTTGCAAATGAATCTGTACAGTGAACAGCCGGATGATTATTATATCAAGACCTTTAGTGGTTCTGTTTATGAAGATAATACATGGAAGCTGTTAGAGGAAAGCAGCTATCATGAACGTAATTTAAATTGGCTGGATACCTTTACATGGTATACAAGAATTCATCAACTTAACCCATCTATGCACAGCAATGAAATATATACATTGAAGATTGAAGATAAACGGGAAGCTAATGATTATGCCCCAATACCATACAATACAGCAGTATTACCAGCAGGCTTTTCTAACCAGTATGATGCTTATGGAATTGGTAAAAAAGATAGTTATATATATGATGTCTGGAATTCATATGAAGCATCTTCATATATTGATATTCCAATGGATTATGTGGCATTTGTGAATGCTGAATATTTACAGGTGCCACCAAATGTAACACGATTCTTTCAGAAAAAAAGTATATATATTAATCTTGAAGGAAATGATGTAAATGAAATTGTAGAGCATGTAAAAGATTATTTATCACACAATACCTCTTATACATTAAAGCCTGGGGCAACACCAACGGATGAAGATTTTGTGACATACTTTTTAGGAACCAATAAAAAGGGATATTGCGTACATTATGCCAGTTCTGCGACTTTGATGCTTCGCTATATGGGAATACCAGCACGTTATGTGGAAGGATTCCATGTGGATAAAACAAAGTTTGATGAAGGAAACGAAGCAGCTATCACAGATCGTGAAGCACATGCATGGGTAGAAATTTTTGACATAAACAAAGGCTGGGTACCTGTTGAAGTAACACCTGCTAGTAGCCAGACTTCTACCACAACACCAAAAACAGAGGGCAATGAACAAAATAAGCCACAGAATACACAAAAACAAGAAACACCCAAAGAACAGACGAAGCAGGAAGAGCCTGTAAAAGAAAAAACTGAAGTGGAAAAAACACAAGTAATTCATATGAACTGGAATGTGATCTTGTTTGGCTTTAGTACGATTGTTTTGGCAATCCTGATCTTATTGATTCATAAAATACGCTATCACAGATGGATGAAGGCGATGACACAGCATAATTATAAAGCAGCAGTAAAAGCCTGTGATACATATTATCAAAAATGGATGCCATATGGTATGCATATCTCATCCAGAAGTAAAGATATCATTGATAAAGCTAGATATTCCCAACATGATTTAACACAAAAAGAATATCAGGTTGTGTATTCTGAGATGATGAATGGTGTATACAGAATCTATAAATCTTTGAAGTTTTATCAAAAACTTTATTTGATTTTTATTCTTGGTATAAAGTAAAAAAAACAAAGAGTATTCCGATTGAGCTGGGATACTCTTTTAATAAACAATTTCTTCTTTTAAATACTTTTTCAACATATCGATGCATTTCCTTAATTTAATCTCAATTCTAATATTTACAGGATGCAATTGGGCATATGTAATATTACATTCTTTATCAATTATCAGATAAAACGTCGCAAGCCATTCATCATCAATATTCATGATGACGCTTAATTGATAATGCTTATCCATACATTCTATGCTCACAATCTTTGCGTCAAATAAAAACAAAACAACATCATTAATCTTATCTTTGTTTAGCAACGATGACTTCAGCTTCATAATCTCATCTCTCTTCTGTATTGGACAAGCTTAATCTTAAAATAAGTGTTTTATGATGGAATTTTATATAGATATGAAGCAGATATTAAATCTTTTTGTTTTGTTTCATAAATAGTTGACAAAATCTAATACTATTATAGAGCAATGCACTTCAAAATACAATAAAAATCGGAATATTTTATTCCGTTTTATAGTCTGAATAGAAGGCCTCTTTTATAATGGTTTTATAGGTGGTGAGCGTGTGAGGTTAGATAGGTTAAGAGAATTACGCCAAGATAGAGATATGAGTTGTGCTAAACTTGCACGAGAGTTGGATATTTCAGAAAGAGTATTACGATATTATGAAAATGGAGATCATACAATGCCATTAGAGATTTTGATCAAAATCGCTGATTATTTTCAAGTATCCACAGATTATCTACTTGGCAGAACAAAAAATAAACGTGTATATAAACATGAACCAATGGACCATGATCGATATCTTTCTGAATGATTTACATCATAAGACATTGATTCATCTTAAAATAAGAGCCTGCCCAAAATTATGGACAGACTCATTTTCTTATTGTAGTTTTGATTGTGCTTTTGTTTCAAATTTTTCTTTTACAACCACAAAACGATCGTGACTTGCTTTACCAATTACATCTTTCTCATCCTTTGCGATAATTGAAAAACTTACTTTTTTACGATCTACTGCAGTTATTTCTGCAGTAACACTGACCTTCATACCTGCAGGTGTTGCGGCATCATGTGTCGTATTCATCATCACACCCACACTTGTTTCACCTTCATCTAAAAATGGATTTAAACATTCACAAGCGGTATTTTCCATTAATGCAATCATCATAGGTGTGGCATAAACGTTCACAATGCCACTGCCAACATGGCATGCTAATAAATCATCTGTAACAGTTATCTCCTTTGTAAGAACACTCCCGATTTTTATCTCTTTCATAAACTACCTCCATAAGTCTGTTACATTATATCATAGGAAAAGTTTCGATGTATATGGTGAGAAAAAGAAAATTTAGAAAATAAGATATAGAACAACCCATCATGTGCATACTATAAGAGAATGGAGGTAATAGATATGTTTTTATATAATGAAAAGTTGCCGATTGATGTGAGAATTGATCGACCTGATCCACAAAGCTATTTTCTATTAGATTCAACCTTACATGGTACTCATGTGGGATTGACGCAGGCTATGGTATATATACGACAGGCATTTATGATTCATAATGAAACGTTTTCTAAAATATTGATGCGACTTGCGGCGAAACAGATTACAGATATGGAAATACTTGCTAAACTCATTCATTTAGAACATGGAGAAGATGATCGCTATTATGATGAATCTAATGATGATACGCCAGTTTTTGAATATATTATGAGTGATGAGCGAAAAGCAGAAATCATGAAGGAGCATGAAGTTGAGCATCATGTGAATAATGATTTAACAGCAGCGATGATGCGTGATTTAGAATTTGAAAATATGCGAAAAGAGCTGTATGAAGAATTAGATAAAAAACTAAATGATGAAGGCGCAAAAAAAGTATTCGCTCATTTGATTGATAGTACGATGAAATCAATTGATATTTTAAAAAATACGTTAAATATCTTAACAACCCATACAGAATTGAAAGAATTTGGTGAAGGCGATACCCATGAATCATGGGATTTAGATACCGGAAATTATTTCGATAAACCCAATCCTTATTTCTTGTCCCCTGATAAAAAATAAATGGTCCATGGTCAATGCCAATAAGTTAAGGGTATTGACAACAATGAAAAGTGATATCTAGTG
>NZ_QVFI01000035.1:0-29277 GCF_003433845.1 Absiella sp. AM09-50 | reverse complement strand
CGGTGCTAATGTTTAATTATTTTTAAGACATTTTCATTTTTGCTTGACATGAATTACATATTTAAAATCTGGAAGTTTATACAATATATAAAAATAAAGTCCAGCCACTAAAAAAAGCTAAACTTTATTTTAATTATTATATGCACAAAGCTATCTACAAAAAATAAACAAAACTATAAGTTCCTAAGAAACTTGACATGGACATCCAACAATAAAACCACAAGCCATTATAATTGAAATCCACAAGTTCATGAGTAACTTGACGAACAAATAATATCACTTTCATATAGTTTTCCATTATTGAAATCCACAAGTTCATGAGTAACTTGACTGATTTACAGCCATTCTTTGATAAAGCAATAGAAATTGAAATCCACAAGTTCATGAGAAACTTGACTGTTTTTTTTGATGTTCAGCATTTCCATTTTTTCATTGAAATCCACAAGTTCATGAGAAACTTGACGGTGTAAGAACTGTATTAAAAGATCTAGGACGAATTGAAATCCACAAGTTCATGAGAAACTTGACCAACTAGAGTTGTAGATTTTGATAAAGCAACAAAAATTGAAATCCACAAGTTCATGAGAAACTTGACTTTTATTACTGATCACACGTAAAGGTGGAAAAACAATTGAAATCCACAAGTTCATGAGAAACTTGACTAAAACTGGATGTCCTTTTGGATATAAGAAAAATATTGAAATCCACAAGTTCATGAGAAACTTGACAAAGAAGTACGAAAATCTGTTATGAAATTAAATTATTGAAATCCACAAGTTCATGAGAAACTTGACAAACTAGCAGATGTCTTTGGTGTAACTACTGATATTGAAATCCACAAGTTCATGAGAAACTTGACATTTTTGCTGTATAATATAAGTGAAGTGAGGTGAATTGAAATCCACAAGTTCATGAGAAACTTGACAGGTCAAGGGATTTATGAGAGGAAAAGGCAATATATTGAAATCCACAAGTTCATGAGAAACTTGACATTGTCTAACATCTTACCAACGTCTGCTCCGTTATTGAAATCCACAAGTTCATGAGAAACTTGACTTTCAATACTAAAATTTCGGGTATTTCCATCAAATTGAAATCCACAAGTTCATGAGAAACTTGACGGAGATAGTAAGGAAGTTGCACAGGCATTAGAAATTGAAATCCACAAGTTCATGAGAAACTTGACCGCAAAAATATTATTTACTTGCTAACTTGTAACAAATTTCCATCAAATGAAATCTCTCTTTCTTTCAATCTGTTACATATCACTGATTAAGACACACAATTTAGCGCGAATCTCCTAGAGAAAACATGGGAGCTTAATATTCGCAAATCTTAAAATCTTGTTTTCCTATGATAATTATCATCGAACATGATAAATATCTGAAATAACTCTTCTGCTGAAAATTCAATTTTCCCTTGATATTTTTCAACAATCTGTTCAATATTTCGGAAACCAAAACCGTGCATATGATGATCCTTTTTATTACTAATTAAACGATCATCCTTTATAATCACTTCATCTTTATCATAAGAATTTGATAAATCAATATAAATAAAATCATCTTTATGTCCAATACTTAAACGGATTAATTTACGCTCACATTTACAAACCGCCTCTAAACTATTATCCAACAAATTTCCAAGCAAAATACATAAATCCATATCATCTAAAATTGCCAGCGTATCATTTATTTCCATAATAATCTTTACATCGGCCTCTTTCATTTCAGCCATCTTCGTGTTTAAGATATAGTTTAAAGTAGCACGTTTTGTATGAATGATTTCTGTATCCTTTACCACATGATAAACCTGCTCAATATAAGCCAAAGCATCATTATTTTTATCATTTTCAATCATATTATGTAAAAGATTTAAGTGATTTTTCATATCATGATTGATGGATCGATTTTTCTCATAGATACTTTGCAGGTCCTTATAATACATCTTATCCGCTTCCAACATTCGATTTCTCATTTGTTCCTCAGAAAGTTCCTCACCAGTCTGAAGTAACATGGCATACTGATTAAAGAAAATCAGATAAATTAAACTTAACATTAAAATCAACAGTAATACCATAACCGGATTAATTTTCTCTTGAATGAATAAAGATGAAATCACGATTACCAGAAAAAACAAAATAACTTCAGCAACCATAAAAGCTAATAACTGTCGCTTTAATTTTAATAATTCCAACAAGAATACTTTGTGCTTTTTAAAGTATAAGAAAACAGTTACGAATACAATTTTGCCTCCAATCACACAAACTGGATATACAAGACGATCTTGAAAAATTTGTTTTCCTACATCATCAATAAAACAATTTTCAATCAATAATGTAATAATATTAATCAAATACAAGACCGTAAATATAAATAATACATAGAAAAATGTTGTATATATCTTTTCATTAAAATTCATCCAACAATAGAATATCAACATGATGATTGCGAACAAAGTAAGATAAGGGAAATTTAATGTATCTAAACAATATGATGCCGCACTCATTCCCATACAATACAGCACTTTAATTAACTTACTTTTCTCTTTAAAAAACAGTCCTGGAAAACTTAAAATAATAAAATTTTCAAGCAGGGACATGCAGATGTACAAAATCATCATATGATCATTCTCCTTAAATTGCAGCGTATCGTCGTAATAAATTCAGCATATTGCGTTGACTAACGTCTAATTTCTGCCCGCCTTTCAAATATAAACAAAAATCCCTTCTATTAATATGATCAATATAATACGGATTCACCATACAGCCATTGCTTGTTAAAACGAATTTAAACTTTTCATGATCTTTATGAAATTGCCTAAATGTCGAGCGACGGCGGAATACTTTATTGTTTTTATCTAAAACACAAACATAATTACCTTCAGAATAGTAACATTGAATATCCTTATAGTTAATACGTTTTTTAACTTTCAACATATCATACACAATTACTTCATCACTTTGTTTGATAAATAAATCAGCTAATGCTTCAATTGCTTCATCAATTTCTTCCGCAACTCTGTTCTTGCGTATGAAACGCATCGCATGAAATTTATAACCTTCACAAATCAATTCCTCATGTGAACTAACAAAAATCACAGGGATAGCTTTGTCATTCATATAAATCTTTTCCGCTAATGCAAATCCTTTATTTTCATTTTGAAGCTCAATATCCAGAAAGTAAGCATCATAAATAAGTTTTTCTGGTTCAGAATCAAAACAAAAGATTCCCCATTCTGGATATCTATCCTGCATATATTCCTTTAATGTTTTTGAAAAATGTGGATCATCTTCAATAATTGCAACTGTATTATCCATAATTCCCAACCCCTTTTTTCACGCAACTTTATTCTACTACACTTTGCCCCTTAATGAATAATCTATAAAAGTTAATTTACATTATTTTCCGTAAGAAATATATTTTTTATCATTTTTATGCATCCTCTTACAAATGAAATCAATGCTTGTACTTTTATAGTATTTCCTGTAAGATTAATTACCTTGTTATGTTATAATGATACCATTGAAAGGAGATTTTTATGATAGAAAACTTGCCCCCTTTTTCAATTATTTTAGCACCAGCTTATCTGCATCCCATTTTGCGCGCAGATATCATGAAACAAACATCTGGCTGTATGGGATTACAGCTTTTATCACCACAAACTTTTTTTGCTTCTTTTACACAAAAACAGGCTAGAGATCATGTGGAAATTAGCTTTTTATATAAACAAAACATTGAAAAAATAATTTCACAATTACAAACATATCAAGCAATTGCTTTAACGCCGTCCTTCTTAATGGAATGTTATGATTTTATTGAAAGCATGAAATTTTATCACATATCCGTTGATGAACTTCCAGATAAAACGCAGGCACAACAGGAAATAAAGACAATTTTGAATAATATATTTCCAATCCAAACCGCACAGGATATATGGAATGAAGCTGTTCTAAGAGTTTCAGATTGTTCCAATGTTTATATTTATGATGCCTTTTATTCCTTAAAAGATGAAAAAATATTAAATATATTAACATCAAAAGGGGCGCACACCATCCCATTACCAAAGCCCCAGCAACAAAAGGAATTTTATCATGCAATCAATCCACGTCAAGAAGTAGAAGCTATTGCTCAATATATTATTCAACATGATTTAGATGCAGATGATATTATCATTACCCTTGCATCTTCTACCTATAAGCCATTAATTGAACAGATTTTTAAACGATATGAAATACCTTATACCCTCTTACAAAAAAACAAAGCCAGTATTGTTACACAAAGATTTGTAAATCTAATAGCATACGCCTTATCATTTGATCAGGAGGATCTATTTGCATGCATGGATGCTGGTGTGTTCCAATCAGAACATTTAGATGAATTGCGAGAATATATAGAAATCTTCAACTGTGATATATTTCAGCCATTTCATCACCTTATGAATGTTCAGGCAAACGGACATATTTTAGATGAAGTTGAAATCACAAAATTAAAGGAACTGGAAGAAATCGCAGAATCTGGCAGGCAGGAGCTTTGTGAAACATTATCATTATTCATTGAAGATGATTTACATCAACTTGTGACTCATTTACTTGATATTTTGCACAATGGTATGAAAGAAGCCAGCATGGAGGATATTTCTGTTTTATCTAATATACAGGATGTTGTTTCTTCTAGTTGGAATTATCTGAATACTAAAGATGATCTTGCTTTTTTATTACCTTTTATTGAACAGATATCCATATCTAAAAGTGTCCGTGAAATTCATGGTGTGATCGTGGGTGATTTAAAACAGATTATCCCAAATCGTACACATCATTTCCTTGTTGGTGCTACGCAAAAAAATTATCCTGCATTTCCATCAGAAAGTGGAATCTTTGATGAAATCTATCTTCGTGATACAACACTTCCAGATATGGAAACCCGCTATCAATACTACATTGCGCAGTGTGAAAAGCAGCTGCATACCAATTCACATCTCATTGTATCTTTCCCATTAGGTACTTATGAAGGAAAAGGCAATGAGGCAGCACTTGAAATTGAGGAAGAGATGAAATGTGATCCAACAGCATTTCCTATCATGGAAAATTATGAAAAAATCACTCAAACATACATCATTCAGCCAGAAACCGCCAAAGCGTTATTCGTAAAAGGGCATCATATCAAAGGTTCTATCTCCGCAATTGAGCGTTATATTCACTGTCCATATTCGTACTTTTTACGTTATGGCCTATCTTTAAGAGAACCAATGCAACATGGTTTTGATAATTCTTATATGGGTACAATGGCCCATTATGTGTTGGAAACGCTGGTAGATGAACTTGGTAAACAATATACCAAAGCCGCTATGGAAAGAATCGAAGAAATTGTTAATCAGGAAGTAGAGGCCATTGCTGCAGTATTTCCAAATAATGCTGACTTGATGGAGGTTATCAAACATCGTTTTTTGGTAAGTTTTGCACAAACTTTAAAGCGTCTGGATGATTTTGAAACACATTCCTCAATGGGACCATATCTTCAGGAATATGAATTCCATGAAGAATTTCCTATCACAGAGGATATCAGTTTTGCTTTAAAAGGGTTTATCGATCGCATTGATGCCAGTGGAAACTTCCATTGTATTTTAGATTATAAAAGCAGCGCCAAATCTTTAAGCGAAGATAAAGTTTTTGCAGCACTACAACTACAGCTTCTGACTTACTCGATTGTAGCGAAAAAACAGCTTCATAAAGATATTCTTGGGGCTTACTATATCTCATTAAAAAACCAAAACATTCCCTATATTGCTGGAAAAATGAAACGTCGTCCTGTTGGATTTGTGGAAACAGAAAAAGATGACTATGAAGAAAACATATTAAAAGCACATCGCATTAGTGGATGGACTATGCGCAAGGATATTGATATGCTGGATGATAATGGCAGCCATATCATTGGGGTATCCATGAATAAAGATGGCATCGTAAAAGCTAGAAAATATTATCGTTATGAAACAATTTATGAATGGTTCATTTCCCTTTATCGCACGATTGGCAATCGTATGCTTTCAGGTGATATTGCATGTTCTCCAGATGCGGATGCATGTACTTATTGTGCTTATTATGAAATTTGTCGATTCAAAGGATTCGCCAGTGAGCGAAAGCCACTTGTGGATATTGATGATTCACTTTATTGGGAAGGAGGTGTTGATGATGCCGACATGGAATAAACAACAGCTTGCGGCTATCACCACGAAAGAGAAAAACATCCTGGTTTCCGCTTCTGCCGGAAGTGGAAAAACCACAGTACTGGTTGCCCGATTAATGGATCTGGTATTAAAGGACCATATTGCGATTGATGAAATTCTTGCGATGACATTTACAGAAGCAGCCGCAAATGAAATGAAAAAACGTCTTGCGAAAGAACTACAAACAGCTTGGCAAGACAGTAAAGATGAAGCAGAAAAGAAGTTTTTATCACGCCAGCTTTCTTCTTTAAGTAATGCCTATATTTCTACCATTCATTCCTTTTGTCTTTCTATAATTCAAAAATATTATTATATGATTGGCTTAGATCACGAACGTGTATGTAGTATTATGGATAATGGCGCAATGACACTTTATCAGCAGCAGGCTTTAGATGAAGCATTACAAATTCAGTATCAGAAACATGATGAAATCTTTTTAACTCTGTGTCAGATGTTTTCTTCACGACCTGAGGATATGGAAAGTCTATCATCTATGATTATGCAGCTTGCTACACTTGCTAGCAGTAAACCTGATCCTGATGAATGGCTGGATCATTTACATGATGCTTATTCTGGTATCAAACATATAGAAGACCTGCCAGTAAATATTTATCACAATTTCTTTGAATATCTGTATGTTGAGGAACAGCGTTATGAAGAGGCTCTTCATCATATGGATGAAATCTATCGTATAAAATATCCTAATGAGGTAAAGAAGATTGCGGTATTAGAAACGAAGCTTCGTGCACTTTCTTCTATAAAAGAGCCCATACAAAACCAGGATTATGAAGGTTTTCGCAGTGCGTTTATCGCAATTTGTCATGGTATTGTGCCAACTTCTCCTGAAAAAGAAGATAAAGAATATGCACGCGTACGTAAACAAATTAATGATATGGAAGATAAACTGCTGTCTTTATTATTTCGAGAAGAAGAATTTATCTCTGATTTAAATAAATTATGTCCTGTGATTGAAAAACTCGTGGAAATCACGAAAACTTATCGTAAAAATTATGAAGCCATCAAGGAGAAAAACAAACAGATTGATTTTGATGACATGGAGCATTTTGCCTTGGCAATTCTGGACGTAAATGACCATGCTGTAGCTGATATTTATCGTCAACAATTCAAACAGATCATGGTGGATGAATTTCAGGATAGTAATGATGTACAAAATGCTTTGGTTATGCGTATCTGTACAGAAAACAATGTTTTCCGTGTTGGTGATATCAAGCAGTCCATTTATGGCTTTCGCCATGCCAAACCTCAGCTGATGAAAGGACTAATTGATCATAAAGGAATTCATGATGAAGTAATTTATTTATCAAATAATTATCGTTCTAAAGAAATGATCGTAGAATTTAATAATGAATTATTCAAACTGTTAATGAATATGGATGGTTTTGATTGTAGTTATAGTGCGCAGGATGATGTCGCAACAGGTGTCCCTGCACAAAAAGAAGATAATGTACCTATCTGTTTTCACACCATTTTCCACAATGAAATAAAAGAAGCAAATGATCTTATCCTGTCTAAAAATGATTTCAAGGCAAGTTATATCGCTAATCAGATCCTGGAGATCAAAGAAAAAGAGCATCGTAAATGGAAAGATTTCGTCGTTTTGGTACGAGGCAATGCTAGAAAAGATGATATGAAAAGTGTATTTGACGAATTAAACATTCCCTATTTTATTGATATTAAATATGGTTTTTATCAATCAAACGCGGTACAAATCATGTTGTCTGCGCTGCAAAGTCTGTATGCACCACATGAGGATATTCCATTTGTTGCAACTATGCTTTCCCCTTTATTCATGCGCACTAATGAAGAACTTGCACAAATAAAACTGATGAAAGAGAAATATGCTTCCTATTATTCTTATTATCACGAGCATCCATTTCCTGGCTTTGAGCGTTTTGAAGAACTTCGTAAAAAACGCAATGTTTTACGCCTGAGTGAGATGTTAAATGCATTATATGATATCAATGATTATTATGTATTACACACAACCATTCAGGAAAAGACCAATCTGGATTTATTGTATGAAAAAGCCATCGCTTTTGAGGAGGATAATGCTTGTGGTATTCCTTCTTTCTTATCCAGAATTGCACAGATTAAAGATGCGCAAACTGCAGAAGCCATTCCTATTGGTTCAGATGCAGATGTGGTCCGAGTTATGAGTATTCATCAATCAAAAGGGCTACAGTTTCCAGTTGTATTTTTATGGTCGACTGATCGTATGACACCAATAGAATTCAAAGAATATTGTATCGCAGATGCAGACCTTGGCATCGCAATGAAAGCCATGGATCTTCCTCAGCGTTATGTCAGAACTACCATTCCACGTATTGCAATGGAGCATAAAAAAGATAAAGAAGAATTAGAAGAAGAAATGCGTATCTTGTATGTTGCGACAACCCGTGCCCAGCAACAAATGCATATTGTAGATTGTATTCAGGCTCTTGAAGATTATAAAAAACCATTAACCATGTCTGGTGTATATGATCGTGGCGGCTATACCAGCTGGATTCTACAAAGCTTTCTGACTCATCCAAGTGCTTTATTCACAATCAAAGAAGTTCACCAAATGTGGGAAAATATCCCGGTTGAAAAAGAAGTTTCCATTTATCAGGAAATCCCACATTATCATAAAACGCATCAACCAATGAAGTTTTCGAGTGCTACCAGCATCACTTCTACCGAAGAACTACCAGCTTTCCAACCAAAAAGCGGTGCTGGTATGAGCTATGGTACACGTATGCATCATATGATTGAACATTTGCCGAACACATCATGGGATAAGGAAATCATCACCTCCTGTGCAAAAGATTTACAGATATCATTAAAAGAATATGATATTACTTCCTTACTTCAATTAGGAAATCATCCATTTTATCAATCACTTTTCAGTAAAACATGTTATCATGAACTCCCCTTTATGGTAAAAATAAAAGATGAAATTCTACATGGATTTATGGACTTTGTGGCAATGGATGATACTTCCATGACCATTATTGACTTTAAAACAGATCGTTTGGATACTCCTGAAGAATTCATAAAATTATATCGTTCTCAACTATCCAGTTATCAGGATGCAATGCGTATTTTATATCCTGATAAAACATGTGAAACGTATATATATGCTTTTCATTTACGTACCTTTATACAAATAAAGTAGGCAAATTTGCCTACTTTTTTAATGTTTTTAAAAATGCTTCACAGCCTTCCACAATATCGGTATATGTAATATCAAAATTATCAGTATACCATGGATCTACAATATCTCTTGGATGATCTGAAAAATCTAATAAGCGCATCATCTTATGCTCTGGATCACCGCCCAATAAATGTTTCATATTACGAATATTCGTTTCTTCCATACCAATTAAATAATCATATTCCTCATAATCTTTCTTCGTTAACTGTCTTGCACGGTGATCATGCATTCTGACTCCTTCTTTACGAAGTTTATCTTTGGTACCATAGTGCACACCATTTCCAATTTCTTCACGACTTGTTGCACAGGAATCAATCATAAATTGATCTCTCATTCCTGCTTTTTCCACCATATCTTCTAATACAAATTGCGCCATTGGTGATCTGCAAATATTGCCATGGCAAATGAATAGTATTTTTATCATGTTTTTTTATCTCCTTATAAGTCCTATATTTTTCTCTTGAAAGCTTTATTTTACAGGTTTTTTTTATATATTCAGAAACTTTATGACTCTAGTGTATTTTATCATATTTTTTCATTTTCTCTCATATTTCCTTCTGTAAAATTGGTAAAAAAATAGTTTTACCAATAGCTTACAGTATTATCATACCATAAGTTTAGCAAGAAACTTTGATAATTCTAGCTATTTTGGTCTATAAGTTGAAATGTATAAACTTAATTGCAGGAGTTAAAAGTAAAAATAACCTTGATGCTAATAAGCAATCAAAATATGGTGGTTACTGCTATTCATTATATCCATCATGTTACTGATTGCAGCTTTGATATTTTTTGTAAATCCTAGCTTTACTGAATCACCATGTATGATTATAT
Source organism: Absiella sp. AM09-50 (assembly GCF_003433845.1). Lineage (NCBI taxonomy): Bacteria > Bacillati > Bacillota > Erysipelotrichia > Erysipelotrichales > Erysipelotrichaceae > Amedibacterium > Absiella sp. AM09-50. Next base: position 19,010 of record NZ_QVFI01000035.1, on the reverse strand, counting down.
TGTTCTAATTATAATTGCTATTCCATTTTGCATATACAAACTAAACAAGTAAAAATAATGCTATTTATATCAAATCATCAAAATAACATTTATAAAGGGAATATCATTAAGTGATAGTAAGTTATCAGCACTATTAAAAGAAGAATCAGACAAAGAATCTTGCGTTCTGTATTTCTACAAGATTCTTTGTTTTTAAACGAATCATTTCACTTTTTATATTTTTATAGTCAAACTCACTTCAATTTTGATTTTTCATAATTATAAGGAATACTGCTGCCAACAACCACATCTTCTATTTTATCTATAATCAGCCAATCATCCATATTTCCCTGATGATCAAAATCAAGTGGTTCAATTTTTTCAACATCATCAAAAGCTACCAGACAAAGACATTTTTTATGCCCGTGGATTTTTTGTTTTTCGGTTAAGCACAACTGTTTCTGATTTTTGTCTAACGTGCTTATAATCTCATCATCTGATAATTTCACAAAGTTTTCCACATATGTGACTCTTGCCTTTGCACTTATTTTTGCGCTGCCTTTTTCCATAAAATACAATATTTCATCTTTAAATACTCGACTATGTGGGATTTTTCTTCCCGCAGCTCCACGAATGATCATTGTCTTTTGTCCGTTTAAAATCTTATCTAATTCACGTTCCCCTTTTTTACCTGTTTTATCACAGTATACTACATGTACCATTTGTTTCTTCCTCCTCTATGATTGGAATCCATATCTGACTCAAATACTCCTTTGAAAATGCATTGCCATCACTAAACCATTCTAATTCTGGACATGCAGCATGGCGAAATGGATATTTCATCAGCCATTCTTCATTTAAAAATTTCCATCCTGATTGAATCGCCTGTGGCACAGAACCGATACAATCAAATTTCGCCCAAGTTGTCGATGGTATGGTTATTTCTGTAAATCCTGTTGGTAATTCTTTATTAGAAATCACCATAATGGAATATTCTATTTCAGAAGTATCCTCCTCATATGAACTAAACAATCCAAACATCCCTTTAGATATTCCTTCATCTAATGCAACCAGTTTAGAAAAGGTACCATCTTTTTGACATTTATTCCAGAAAGCTGGAACACTTTGATAATGCGCCTGATTTATTTTCGATATTTTTATCGTTTTTCCAATTAATCGAAAAGCCTTTTGTTTTTCCAGACACCAAGCATATGTTGGTGCGGTATTTATCTGCATTTTGGGGTATACATTTAATTTTGCATTTTCTTTCCTAGCATCTTTTGGTGAAATACCATGAAAGTTTTGAAAGGCTTTAGTGAATGAAGTTGGTGAATCATAACCATATTTATAGCTGATTTCCACAACTTTTATCTTTGTGCTTTTCAAATCATAGCCAGCCAACGTCATTTTTCTATAACGTACATATTCCGCAAAACTAATGCCATTCATATAAGAAAAAACTTTCTGAAAGAAACCAAAAGAGCATCCCGCAATCTTCGCAATTTCATCTTCATCAACTGGCTCTTCTGTTCTTTGAAGATGATTTTCTACATAATCAATGATTATTTGTAATTTTTCATTCCATTCCATCTGATACCTCATTTCATAAAAATATTGTATCAGAACATCAAACAGGATGCATCTCTTTTTACGTACTTATCGGATAGGAAAAAACACCCAATTTGGGTGTTTCCTTCATTTTATGATACAATATCCTTTTTTTATGCTGCCTTCTCTAATTTTTCCATATTTTGCTGGGACTCTTTATTCACAAACCTGCGTATCGCCTTCCATATAGAATATACGATATTTTCAAAAACACCTAGGTGCATACTTTGTACGATAATCGAAGCTAAGTATCCATCTTTACTATGGTCATCCGATGCATCAAACATCAATAATAATACCATGATAATATCATTTTCATTTAAATATTCTATATCATCCCATTGAGGATCAATATATTTTTGCATATCTTCTTTACGAAACATTTCCATAATGGCCAATATATCATCTGATAAATCCATAGTACCCTTACTATAATACAACTTTCGATTTTCCTGCCATAATCCAAATCTTGTGGAGAAATCCCTCACACGTAAACTAATTGGCAATCGCCAATCTTCAAATGGCTCTATATAGCCACTACCATCTAAATCCTTAAAAGCAAAACCATCTTGTTCAATGATTTGAATACCAGCATTAGTATCATATCCCAACGTTTTCCCACCTTCATTATCAATAATTAACCCGTCATCTGTATGTGTCAATTTCCAATGCATATAGAAGACCTCCTTGTGTATAGTTACAGTATATCATAGCTCAATGGTGTTTAATGTCTGATAATCTTGTGAAATTATGGTAGATTTTCTACATACTACAAAATAAGGAAACATGCAAGAAAAAGTTAAAATTCAGATAAAAAGCCTTGCTTTCGTATAAGTTAACCCCTTTCATTCCTTGATTTATAATTTTCATGAAATTTTATCTATTACTTAAAATTTTGTGTTATAGTTATCAACAGTACACAACATATTATGCGAAAGGAGGCTCCAATGATGGATTATCATTTATACAGAAGCTAATTACAATGACATCAAAAAAGATTTTTCATTTTTCTATATATACAAAAAAGCAGGAGTTATTCATCCTGCTTTTTCTCAACTATAATTCTTTATTTTCAATGACATCTTTAATGATTGCGACACTACGATCAATCCCAAAAGTAGACGTATTAATGCTGATGTCATAATTATCTGCTGCTCCCCATTTGCGATCAGTATAGTATTCATAATAATTACTTCTTCGCTTATCAATTTTTCTTACTGAAGATTCAATATCGCGTTCATCAACTTCATAAGAATGAATGGCACGTTCTTTACGATCCTCCATATCTGCATGAATAAATACATGTAATACATCATCTCGATCATTTAGCACATAATCAGCACAACGTCCGACGATGACACATGCTCCCTGATCAGCAACCTGCTTTACTACTTCAGATTGAACGATGAATAAACGATCATTTAAAGAAAGCTCTGTCATTGTGGATAAAGGTCCTCCTAAGGAATACCCTAATGCTCCTAATAGATGGAATCCACGACTTGTACGTGTACCTTCTTCTTCAAACAATTCCTTATCCATTCCACTCTCTTTTGCGGCAATTTCAATTAATTCTTTGTCGTAAAATGGTATGTTCAGCTGTTCTGCCAACTTCTTCCCAATTTCTCTACCGCCACTTCCAAATTGTCTACTGATGGTAATAATGGTCTTCTTTTTCATAAAAATGACCTCCTTGTTTTGTTACTTTTATTATACTATGATACCCCACCAACATCAATGTAAACCTTATCATTTTATGAAAGTCTATACATTTCTTATATTAATTATTCCAGCAACAGCTTTTGCATTTGATCTATATCTTTAATTTTTTCTTTATATACGATATGTGAAATTAATTCATCACCAACATATAAATTTATAATATTACAATTATCTATACTGGCAAGTACGCCTTTTGCGTTATTTTCAATTTTCTCCTTCTCTAATCTGGATAATGGTTTTTGATATATTAAATTGATTGCATAAGGCTCTTGATCTGTTTTTAAACTAAATGTTTCTACTTTTATATCTGCCAATTTTAATAATTCGTAGACACCGGACACATCTCCCACATATGGGATTCTTTTTTCTATGAGAAGTGCTGACATTGCATTATAGATCTTGCCATCTTTTGTGATTACTTGATCTCCAACCTTTAAATAATGTTCAATATCTTTTAAAGGGATCTTAATATTGGATACACCATAAGAATGAAAGATTGATGGCATTACCTCCTGATATAATATCTCTTGATAAAATTTCCATCGATCATCTAACGTATAACCAATAATTGCGAAATTACGATTTGTACCCGTAAGCCCAATTTCCACTTCTGTATTTGTAACTTTCATGATTGTATCTTCTACTTCATTCGTATAGCTTCCAATTAACCAGATTTTTGTTAATATTCCTGTCATAAATATACAAATTGTAATCAATATTGCGATAATGATTTTCAAAGAATTCTGTTTTTTCACTTTCTTTAGATAATCTAATTCTTTATCTTTATGTTCGTCCTGTAAAGGCTTTTTCATATTTTCATATAAAGCCCTGCAGGCATCACATTCTTTTAAATGTTCTTCCACAAGCATTTTTGCATCATCTTCCATGCAATCATCAATATAGTTTGGTAACAGTTCTCTCACAATACTACATGGTATCTTCATCTTGCATACCCTCCTTGATCTTTGTTTTTCCACGATAGAAAGTAACCCTTGCCCAATTTTCACTTTTCCCCAATATTTCCCCAATCTGTGCAAAAGATAAATTAGCTGCCAATCGCAAGTAAATCACTTCACGATAAGGATCTGTTAATCCATGTACAAGTTTTAAAACTTCTACACTATCCCAGTTCATATGGTTTTCTACTTTATGATTTTCATCTAACTCCACAGTTTTCTTTTTTCTAAACTCTACTTTTAAAAGGTTATTAGCAATTCCACATAACCATGTACTGACTTTACAAGTATGATCATAAGTATCTAATTTCTTTAGCGCAATTAAGAATGTTTCCTGTGTTAGCTCTTCTGCTAAATCTTCTTGATAACATTTTTTCAGAAGATAGCCATAAACGATGCCGGCATAATTTTTATAGATATCTTCATATTCTTTTTTCTTATGTTCTTCCATGACTACCTCCTTCATATAATACATGATGAATTACATTGTTTCGTTACAATTTTTCTATTTTATTTTAAACTATTTTCACAATTGAAAGCATAGCATATTACTACATATTTCGCTATAATATTTACATAAGAAAAAGGTGATGAAATGAAGGAAGCAGTAATTTTCGATATGGATGGATTGATGATTGATAGTGAACGTGTAACATATGAAGAATATAAAAGAAAACTTGATTTATTAGGATACCACGACTTTACAGAAGACTTATACAAACAATGTCTTGGCAAGAATAAACAAGGAATATGCCAGGTATTTCTTGATCATTATGGAAACGGTTTTCCTATGCAGGAAGTCTGGGATGATGTGCATATCTGGATAGATGAACGATTAAAGCAGCAGGTACCTAAAAAGAAAGGTCTTGATGTGCTGCTTCTTTGGTTGAAACAACATCAAATCAAAACGATTGTGGCAACCAGCAGTTCCCGTCAGCGTGTAGATGAAATTCTAAAAAACGCAGATATTCTTCCTTATATAGATGATAGTATCTGTGGAGATGAGGTCACACATGGCAAGCCTGATCCTGAAATCTTTTTAAAGGCATGTGAAAAAGCTGGTGTATCCATAAAAGATGCTATCGTATTGGAAGATAGTGAAGCTGGTATTGAAGCGGCATATCGTGGTGGTTTGGATGTCATTTGTATTCCTGATATGAAGTATCCGGAACATATTTATCAAGTGAAAACTACAGCGATATTTTCAAGCTTAGATGATGTAATTAACTATTTAAAAAATCTGTAGACTAAACTACAGATTTTTATTTTCGATTCATTTGTTCAAGATATACGGCAAGCACGGCAATATCTGCCGGATTAACACCAGATATTCTGGATGCCTGTCCCATTGTCATAGGCTGTACCTTACTCAGCTTCTGACGAGCTTCTAAAGAGAGGTTTTCAATATCTTCATAGTTAATATTCTCTGGAAGTTTTCTTTCATCCATCGCACGTAAATGCGCTGCATCACGTTTTGCTTTATTAATATATCCTTCATATTTTATTTCAATTTCTACCTGTTTTGCAACGGTATCTTCAATTTTATGATCAAGATATGGCAAAAGTGCTTTCATTGTAACCTTTGGACGTTTCAAGAGCTCATTGGCACTGATTCCATTATGTAATGGTTCATAGCCTAAAGAAATAAGATAATCATTGATTTCTGATTTTGGTGTAAAACGTACCGTATCTAAATAAGCCATTGCTTCTTTAATATGTTTTTTCTTATCCATAAACTTTTGATAACGTTCTTCTTTGATTAAGCCAACATTGTGTCCATATTCACTTAAACGTAAATCAGCATTATCGTGACGTAATAATAAACGATATTCTGCGCGTGAGGTTAATAATCGATATGGTTCTTTTGTTCCTTTGGTCACAAGATCATCAATCATTACTCCGATATATGCTTCGTCACGATGTAAAATCAGTGGCTCTTTACCATCCAGTTTCAGGCTAGCATTGATACCTGCCATCAAACCCTGAGCAGCTGCTTCTTCATAACCGCTTGTTCCATTAATTTGTCCTGCTGTATAAAGGTTCTCAATAATTTTATTTTCTAATGATGGCTTACATTGTAAAGGATCTATTGCATCGTATTCAATCGCATAAGCGTATTTTTTTATTCTGCAGTTTTCCAGACCTGGCAGACTATGTAACATCTGATCCTGAATATCATGTGGCATAGATGTAGAAAATCCCTGAATATATGTTGTATCCAGACTTTCACTTTCTGGTTCTAAGAAAATTTGATGACGTTCTTTATCCGCAAAACGTACAAGTTTATCTTCAATACTTGGACAATATCGAGGGCCAACGCCCTTGACCAACCCTGAATACATCGCAGATTTATTTAAATTATTACGTATGATTTCATGTGTTTTTGAAGTTGTATACGTCAGGTAACATACGACCTGATCTTTGAATGGACGAATATGGGTGGTTTCTTGTGAAAAACAGATAAAATCATCCGTGCCTGGCTGTACCTCTGTTTTAGAAAAATCAATAGAATCCGTATATACACGAGCAGGTGTACCGGTCTTTAAACGAAATGTTGTAATACCCAGATCACGCAAGCTCTGGCTTAATTGATTGGTTGTTGGCTCATTATCTGGACCACTTGATGTAGAAGTATGCCCTACCAAAACCGTAGAGCTCATAAAAGTTCCTGTTGTCATAATCAATGCCTTACATGGTATGATTTGACCATCCTGTTGAAGAACACCTGTGATTTTCCCATTCTCCGCAAGGACTTTTTCCACACACATTTCTCGCACTTCTAGGTTTTCCTGATGTAGACAAACCTCCTGCATATATTTTTTATAAGCGATTTTATCTGATTGTACACGCAAACTTTGTACCCCCGGACCTTTTGTGGTGTTTAGCATCTTGAATTGCAAAGCTGTCGCATCTGCAGCTTTTCCCATTTCACCGCCAAGTGCATCAATTTCACGTACTACGATTCCTTTTGCAGGTCCGCCAACACTGGGATTACATGGCATAGATGCAATCATATCAATATGCATGGAATATAAAATAGTTTTTTTATTTGTACGGGCACAAGCAAGCGCCGCCTCTACACCTGCATGACCTCCACCGATTACGATAACATCTACCATATTCATTCCTCCATTCTAATGAAATTTTGTTCCACATCTAGGGCAGTAACAGACATTGGAACCAATACTTGCACCACATTTGGGACATGTTCTTTCTTTCGCAAATAACTCACGATCAAATTCATAGCTGTATTCTTTTTTTATCTCTTTCCTTCTCATATTTAATTGAAAAATATATCCACTAATCAATAAAGAAACAATCGCAAGAACACTACCTGTGACAGTATATGTCATATAATGTTTTATAAAAGCATATATTGCTGCAGCTGCGCATAGGATTCCAGCTATTAAAAAGATTGTAAACATAGTCCAGCGTTCTTTTAGACATAAACGTGAATAACTGTTTTTCATATAACGACCTTCTTTCTTTTAAGGAATCCTGCCTTAAAAATATTCCTATCGTTCTATATTATAGACTACTTTTTTGTGAAATAATAGAATTTTTTTATCTTTTTAGTGATAACACTTTCTTTTCCTATAATTTTTTATATTCTTAACTTTGTTTGCTATTTTCCGACAAAATCTGTTCTCGCTTTCTGATATCCTTATAGAAAAAGATACATAACACTGGTGCCATGAAACACCATGCAATGGGTTCCGCTAATGCAACCCCCAAATAACCCGTATAAGGTATAAGCAAAAATGTTGCGGCTGTTTTTGTGATCATTTCAATCGTACTGGATACAATTGGTATTTTGCCATTGCCAAGTCCCTGCAAGCCATTACGATAGATAAATAGAATCGCTAGTACAAAATAAAACAAAGACATCACTCTTGTATAAAAAGCTGATAAAGAAATGACCTCTTTTTGGCTTGCGTCTACCAAAAGTGTGATCAGCACATCAATACAGGTATACGATATCAAGATTACGATAATTACCCAAATCAATGCGATGACAATACTTTTCTTCATCCCTTCACGTATGCGCTGATATTGTGCAGCGCCTAAATTTTGTGATACAAAGGTAGTATCCGCAATCGCAATACTGATCAATGGCTGCATAAACATCTCTACAATCTTTCTCGCGGCTGTCTGAGCCGCAATCACACTTTCGCCAAGAGAATTTACAGCACTTTGTAAAATCACTGTTCCAAGTGATACAATAGAATTCATTAACCCCATAGAAATCCCCATACTGATTTGACGATGGTAAATTGCTTTTTCCACATGGAAATCTTTTTTCTTTATGATAAATATTGGATATCTTCTTTTTATATATAGAAAGCATAAAACAACGGAGAGCATCTGTGCAATCACAGTCGCAATACCTGCACCGGCAATCCCCCATGAAAAAATTGCGATAAACAGATAATCTAAGATCACATTGCTGATACTGGCGATAATCAAAAAGTATAATGGCGTCTTACTATCTCCAATTGCCCGCAGCATGCTCGCAAACATGTTGTATAACATGGTAATACATAAGCCTCCATATAGTATGAACAGATAGCCATCTGCCATATCAATAATACTGTCTGGTGTCTGTAGTAGCTTTAAACTTGGACGTTTGATTAGTAATGCCACAATCGTCATGACAATTGTGGAAAGTATACAGAAACGTACACAGCCAGCGCATGCATGTCGCATGCCTTCTTCATCTTTTGCGCCATAGTATTGGGCAATCATAATACTAGATCCCATAGCGATTCCACTTGCAAAGCCAATAATCAAATTCGCAAGCGATGTACTGGCACCCATTGCCGCAAGAGCATTCACACCAAGAATCCTGCCTACCATCATGGTATCAGCCATCGTATAAAACTGTTGAAATACATTTCCTAATAATACCGGTATCGCAAAAGCTAAAATCAGCTTCATTGGATTTCCTTTAGTCATATCCTTCATTTGATCACCTGCCTGTCTAGTGCCTCATTTTATCACATTGAAAAAGAAGATGCAATTAACATCTTCTCATCATCTGTATCAAAAACTGAAACATTTTTGGTGCATCCGCTGCTTTTAAAAGCTCTATAATTTTCGATGCATCTTTTGTTAACATGCACATTTCCCCATTATTTTTTTGAAGCTGTATCATATGGTTGCCAAAAGCCTGATTTCCGATTGCATATTCTCCATATGCATGATCTCCAATCGCCAAAATAAATCCTATCGATAATGCACCATAAGCATATACACCAATCGCAAGGGCACCGATCGCGATATATCCAATCGCAACTGCACCTAATACAAAAGCACCAAGCGCCAAAGCACCAGCAGTAATCAAACCGACACTAATTGCCCCAAAGGATAATATTCCTGCACTGAGTGCACCAATTGCGACAACACCGATTGCCTCATTGCCGATTGCGATAATCCCCTTTGCACAATGAAATTTACCATCATGTCTTGGTCCTTTTCCCACATTGATATGTACAAGAGGAATTCCGGCAATATGGATAGAAGAACGATATTCTTTCTGCCATCCATATATATAATGTATTTCTTTTGTAATTTCTTTTTGTGGTTCTATTTCATTTCCCAATAATGTATCTATATTGACAGATAATGCTTTACTCAATGTTTTTAAATTCTCCATATCTGGATTTGCGGTTCCATTTTCCCATTTACTAATTGCCTGCCTGCTGACATGACATAACATTGCTAACTCTTCCTGGGAATATCCCTTTTCTTTTCTGTACTTATACAGTTGATCTTTAAATTCCATTCTATCACCTCTTAGACATTGTATCATTATCACCACTATAATACGAGATACACCCATATACAATTACGCAACCAGTGGTAGAATTACTCTTTATTATACAAAAAAAGGATATACGTTTGTGTATATCCTATTCCTTTGTTTCATCATAGTCATCGCTTTTTGTAAGTTCCTTCATGGCTTCTTCAAAGCTGACTTTTTCCTGCTTTTTCTTTTCTTCATCCTGTGAAGATGGTGTATCATCATAATGCTGAATATCATCATGTAATACTTCCTGTGCAGCTTCATTATCTGCCTGAATCTGCTGTTCCACATCATTTGCCATTGCCTGCTTCTTCAAAGCATCTTCAGGGGAAGTAATGGTACCATATTTCACAAGGTTATTAATCTGTTCACTAGTGATGGTTTCTTCTTCAATCAATGTATCCGCAATCAGAGTCAATAAATCAATGTGTTCTGTAATGATCTGTTTTGCACGTTCATAACATTCATTGATGATCTTACGGATTTCTTTATCGATTTCGTAAGCAATTTCACCAGAATAGTTGCTTCCAGATCCATAATCTCTACCTAAGAATACATTGCCTGTACCATCATCATATTGAATAGGTCCAAGACTAGACATACCCCAGCTTCTAACCATTGCCTTCGCAATTTTTGTAGCTTTTTGAATATCATTGCTGGCACCAGCAGAAATTTCATCAAAGACAACTTCTTCCGCAACACGACCACCCATTAATCCAGTTATCTGTGCCATGAAATCAGCCTTTGTCGGCATCATTTTTTCTTCTCTTGGTGTCATCAGGTTATATCCGCCTGCTTCTCCACGAGGAATAATTGTTACCTTTTCTACCATATCTGCATCTTCCAGTTTAATTCCAATGACAGCATGTCCTGCTTCATGGAACGCAACCAGACGTTTTTCTTTATCTGTGTATTTTCTGGATTTCTTCGCAGGTCCCATCATAACACGGTCAATTGCTTCATCCAGATCCTCCATTGTAATCATCTTACGTTTATCACGAACAGCTAAAATTGCACCTTCGTTTAATACGTTTTCCAAATCAGCACCAGAGAAGCCTGGAGTACGTTTTGCCAGAGATTCTAAAGAACAGTCTGGCGCAAGCTTTTTATTTCTTGCATGTACCTTCAAAATTTCATATCGGCCCTTTTTATCAGGCAGATTTACTGTAATCTGACGGTCAAATCGACCACTACGAAGTAATGCAGGGTCTAATACATCCGGACGGTTTGTTGCGGCGATAATCACGATACCTTTATTTTCACCCATACCATCCATTTCTACTAACAACTGGTTCAGGGTCTGTTCACGTTCATCGTTTCCACCACCCATGCCAGCACCACGCTGTCTACCGACGGCATCAATTTCATCAATAAATACGATACATGGAGCTGTCTGCTGTGCTTTCTTAAACATATCACGCACACGGCTTGCACCAGTACCAACAAACATTTCTACGAAATCACTACCACTGATAGAGAAGAATGGAACATTCGCCTCACCAGCTACTGCTTTTGCTAATAATGTCTTACCAGTACCTGGAGGACCTACCATCAGCATACCTTTTGGGATACGTGCTCCCATATCAGTAAACTTCTTAGGATCTTTCAGATAATCAATAATTTCTTTTACTTCTTCTTTTTCTTCATCACAGCCCGCTACATCTTTAAAACGAACCTTGATATTTCCTTCAATTCTGGCTTTTGACTTACTAAATTCAAAAGCTTTGTTGCTGCCGCCACTATTCATCTTCGTAAAGAAGAAAATGGCAATACCTGCTAACAGCAGATAAGGGAATACATTGATAAAGAACTTCATCAGGAAGCTTTCCTGATTTGGATCTCTTGTTGTTAAAACAGTGTCTTTGTTTTTGCTTAATGTTTCTGTCAACCATTTCACATTTGTTTCTGTGTTAGGTACACTGACTTTGAAACTTTTGCTTTCTTTGCCTTGTTTGTACGTACCACTTACATCAATGACAGTAGATCCCATAGACATTTCAACTTTATCAAAATCAAGCTTTTCCGCTTTATTCATGAATTCGTTGTAATTAAACGTTGTTGTGTTGTTTCCGGTTCCATAGGATACAAGGACTGCCAATATCGCAAGAATAAGTAAGTAGGGCCAAAGACTTATGACCTTCTTATTGTTCATACGCATGTCCTCCTTTTTTTATTTATAAACTTCAGGTTTTAACACACCAATATAAGGTAGATTACGATACTTCTGGTCATAATCCAGACCAAAACCAACGACAAATTCATTTGGTATTTCAAAACCAACATAATCTGCCTCAATCTCTACCACACGACGATCAGGTTTATCTAATAAAGATACAACTTTAACATCTTTTGCACCTTTATTCATCAATAACTTGGTTACTTCTTTTAATGTTCTACCAGTATCTACGATATCTTCTACCAATAAAATAGACAAGCCTTTCACTGAGCAGTCTAAATCCTTATCAATACGAATATCTCCGATAGATTCTGTTCCCTGATAACTGGATACATCCATGAAGTCAAATTGGATGTCCAAATCTATATGTTTGATGAGCTCTGCCAAAAAAGGAACACTTCCCTTCAACAAAGCAACCACCAATGGTGTTTCATTTGTTTTTCGGTAATCATCACTAATTTGTTTACCTAATTCACTACTGCGTTTTACAATTTCTTCTTCTGATACTAAAATTCTGTCAATCACATCTCGCATGAGTAATCCTCCTAATACAGCTACAATCTATTTTAACACAAATAGCGTCGGATTGTTAGAAAAATGTGCAATATCACAGCCTATTTTTGGCACTAAAATCACATTTCCATCCTTATTCACAACCACTGGCCATACTTTACGTTCTTTTTTGGGAATTTTACGGTCAATAAACCAGCGATTCAGCTTTTTTGTGCCAAAGCGCAACTGAATCTGATCGCCTTTTTTCGCATTGCGGATCGTGATAGGAAAATCATCCTTCGTTAATGTAAGTGCCTCTACACTACTGCCTGTTTGACTGATACAAAAATAAGGTGTTTTCTCAAATTGAACATGATCATAGGTATAAGCATAAGCAACCTCATCCTTCAGTTCTATACAAAGCTTACCATATTCCTGATAAATTTCATATTGATTTGCAAGTTCTCTTGACCATCCATCTCTGCCTGATTGAATTAACTGAATCAGCTGTCTGATTTCATGGTGATTAATAGCGATATGCATCTTGTCATATAAGAGATAATGCAAGAAGCTTTGGATATCTTCTTTTGACAATTCAGATAGCTCTTGTACTGTATATTGCCAATTAGATATAAACCGTTCCCACTTGCGATTAGTTTCCTGTTTCTTTATATTCTCCTGAAGGATTTGTTCATTCAACTCCTGTTTTTCCTGATAACTCATCTTTTCAATAATTTGATGACGGATACGGTTTCTTGTATAATCATCACTTAAATTCGTTTCATCAATTCCATAAGGTACCTGATAACGATGGCAATAGTCCATCACATCTTGTTTACTCATAGATAATAATGGACGAAGGATACGACAGCCTTTGATGATCGTACACGCTTGAATACCCCACACCTTTCCTTCACTATGGCGTTGTTTCTGCATCAGATAAGTTTCCAGATGATCATCCAAATGATGTGCTAACAGCACTGCTTCCCCATGGTATTTTTCTAACAGTTCAGCGTAAAAATGATACCGTTGTTCTCTGGCAAATGCTTCAAAATTACCAATACATTCTTTTTCCTGCATACGAATAACACAAGGAATATCATATGCCTGTGCATAGTCTTCCACGATTTTCATATCACGATACGCTGATTCCCGTATTTGATAATTCATATGTGCAATCACAAGAGAAATCCCCTCTCTTCTACACATATCTAATAATGCCATAGAATCAGGACCACCGCTGACACCTATAACATAAGTTTTTGTTTTATCGATCTTTTCTAATTTCATAGCCGTATTATACAAAACAAGACAGGTTATTGCAACCTGTCTTTCTTAAGATTTGGTAATATTTGCAATGATAAAGGTAGAATCATCTTTTCTTTGGCTTTTCTTTAAGATATCAGAGAAGATTTCCACATCTTCCCGCAGGGTATCTGCCTTGCGTTCTCTCATCCATTCATAAAATTCATGTGTTTCTATGCCATCACTCATCATGATAAATTCATCTCCATCTTCTAACTCAATGGAAAAACAATCCGGCTGCATGATAGACACAATCCCAACAGGCAATGCATTTCCATTAATTTCATAGATTTTGTGGTTTCTCAACAGATAGGTAGGACAAGCTGCTGATTTTGATATATAGGCAACACCAAGGGCATAATTGAAGCATAAAACATCGAGCGTCGCAAAAGTATCACTTTGAATAAGTTTGTTTATGCATTTGATTGCGGCATCCTGGGTTATACCGCTGATCATCATGCGTTGGAATATACTGGTAATCAATTGGGAACTTTGAGCTGCTCGTTCTCCATTTCCCATTCCATCAGATATCATACATACCATACTTTGACGAAAACGAAATACGGAGAAACTGTCCCCATTCCCTGTAAAAGCATTTTTTACGCTATCCGCTAAAGCATCAATATGAAAAGGTATCGCATCACTCATACAAATATGGAAACCATTCAAAAATCTTCGATTATGTATTTCATCCATTTCCAGATTCCTGTGTAATAAAGCTTCCATTAACGGTTTTAATGTTGTTTTAATTTCTCCTCGTTTGATATTGGAAATATCCATGACGATTCTAAGATAACCTGCTTTCGGCTCTTCCATCAGAAAATCATCCACGATATATTGATAGCCTTCCAGTGCTGTCACAATTCTTTGTTGGTCTTTATAATGACTATCTGCTTTCGATATCACATCTGCATTATATCGCAAGGCTTCCGCCATCGTTTTTAACAGTTCGCTTTCTTCACTGCTCATTTTCGCATAATAACTGGCTAATGATTGAAAGATACTGGCATAATTCAACATTTGGCGTTTTAATAAACCCTGATCCTGAAACCGGTTGATCACAGGTGTTTCTTCTTGTAGGCACAGACCTTTCAACTTTTCTTTTTTTATCGCAAGCAAAGCCAGACAAAACAGAAAATAACTGGTAGAAGCAATATCTTTTACGGTATAGATACCAAGTGCAAGAATTAATACAGCAGCTGATTTTTTATCTTTTTGAAAAATACTGATTAATAAAGGAATCACCATCATGACCCATGGTACACCTATACAAAGATATGCCAGAATAAACAAAGTCAATAAAGTCAAAGGCTGGGCCACCACACCAATTAATGTAAAAATCACCCATCCGACTATTGCACAATAACTTTGCAACAACTGTGTACATAACAGATATGTCCCAAATAAAATCAATGCGACAATACATTCTGGTAGTACATAACGATTCTGTATCCAGCTGTATTCTTTACATAACTGTTTCATAAAAACATAGGTACAAAGCGGCATGATCACTACTTCTTTCACAAAACCAAACTGCTGAATACTATAAGGAATGATGATTGCTGTCACAATCAACGCAATCGCTTCATAAAGATTTCGTTCTAATAATTGAATCATATGTACAATAATGAAGAAACATGTAAACCCCAGTGCATAAAGATATGTGTCAAAAACCCCTCTTGTGAGTGACATTAATAAAACAAAGAATACGACAATTGTGCTTTCTCTGGTATTACGCATATACGACATGGCACAATAGATAAATACTAACATATAGGCAAATGGTGAGCCAATACTTCCAAGTAAGATGGAAATGATCGCACAACAGATATCCTGTGCATGAATCTGGTATCTGCTTTTTTCCTTACCCAAGACTGCCTTTTCCACAAAATCACCTCTTTCTCAAACATTCTAAAAGAAAGAAAGTGTTGTTTCTGTCGTAATTTGTCTGTCACCGCATGTTTTTTTCTTTCTGCTGATACTTTATGGTTCTAGGAATTAATCCAGACAATCTTTCACACGCTCTTTAATATCTTTAAATAATTCACTATTTTTATCCAGATGTGCTTTGATATCAATGATTCTTGCGGTATTGATCCATTTGGCATCATTGATAAATAAAACAGACTCTTTATTCATACCTTTGATCTTACCTAATCGCATCAAATGTTTTTTCCCATTAGGATTTTCTTTTCCATATGCCTGATGATATGTAGCTTTATTTCCACTCATTGGCACCACAAATGCCTTATTGTGAAACATGGTCACAATCAAACCAAAATGTTGATATCCGATCTCATTCCTATATGTATATAATTGCAACATTATAAATGCAATATTTATTAGTATATTTAATGCCTGTAATGTATTACAGGTGAGCATCAAAACTTATTTCTAACTTTTTACATATTGCTTTGTATTGATCAATCGTAAAAATGCATTGATCCTCATAGTAACAATATATACAGATTGGCAGTTTCGCACATTCTGCCAATTCCTCAATGCTAATACATTTGTTTAATCTTGTAATTTTTATGATGTTCATGCTGTCTATCCCTCCAAGTCAAGATTAGACAACTAATATGAGTATTTAATAATACATACAGGCATTAGCGATAAAATTATCGCTTTAAGATATTATCATAGCTATGTACACCATTACACTGGTAATTATTTCCATATGTTTTTTATGTATACGCCACATCCCTAAAATGTTAAATTTCGTGCAGTTTTCTTGCATTTGCAAAATCCTGTTATACGCTTGATATGTAAAGGCAATTAATATGAGTGTTATGAGCATTTAAAATTACAAGATATGATTCGCGCCTCAAATCTTGTAAACAAAAAAAATCCCCAATCCTTTAATATATAAGGAAAGGGGATTTTTATTATTTGTATGTTACTTTACTCAGATATGCTGATTTAACCCATGCATTAAATCGTCCAATCTTGAGCTTACAAGAGTCTGTTGGCATATCTAATGCTAATACTTTATAATCACCTGATACTACAAAGCTCTCACCTACGTGCAATACTTGGTCTACTCTTTTTGTATTTTTGCCTTTAACCTCAGTGCAAGGATAAGAGTCAATCCAATGATAAGATTTTGATGGCTCACCACCGATTAATTTTTTACAACATACTGTGTTGTTTGGGATATCCAAATAGTCGGCTGTACAAGTGATATTTACGCATACAGTATCCCCAACATATAATCTTGCATTAGGATCCTCGTGGCGCTTTTTAACTGGTGTAGGTGCTGGCTTATGCATGTTAGCTAAAACTGTTGGATAATCTTTATAACACCAGTTTACGTCAGTACGTGCACTTGATCCTGGTACCACTCCATCGCTAGAGTATTGCCACATACCACAATCCATACTAGGTTTATCAATACCCCAGTGTGCTAACCAAGGGTCAATACTATCAATCAATGACTTGTCCTTTGCACGTAATCGGTCAAACCAAGACTTTGACATATATAATGTTAAATACTTTCCTGCGCCCTCGATTACGTCCTTAAAGATTTTGATTGTACGCAAGTTTTGAGCATCATCAACACCATTACGTGCTTTCCAACCATCGGCATCTTCCATATCCAGATTTAATGGGTATGTATAACCGCCTAATTCGTTACACAATGCCAAAAACTTTGTAGCTTCCGTTTTTGCATCGTTATCAGTAGCTGCATAGCTATAGTGATAAAATCCATATGGTAAACCAGCTTCTTTACATTTCTGTACGTTTCTTCTGATTAACTTATCTTCCGCAAAATGCCCCCAGCTAGTTCTTAACATTACATACTTTACACCTGATGCTTTCATTCTTTCAAAATCTACATTGCCATTATGCTCACTAATATCTACTCCAAATAATTTTGTTGTCATTTTTATTTTTCCTCACTTTCGTTTTCAAATTGATCAAAGACGCCCTTTTCCAAACACCTTTGATATGTTCTTTCTATATAGGCGTATTCTGTGTCTAGTACGCCATTCTCGATTCCATGCTTTTTAATTAGCCTATGGTATTTTGTATTGATATCTACAATATGATGATATTCTTCTTTTGTGTGCTGCCTGTGATTTCTACAGGAGTTAGCGAAATCCATTATCTCGTACCTTATTCTATCAATCTCGTTTTGGTCAACGGTTTTTCCAATTGATATGACTTCTTTTTTTAAGTCGCCATTTAACTGCTCGCCTATCCATTTAAATAACCATGTCCAAGGATTAATCTTAATGGGTGTGATCTGTATTACGATTGACCCTGCTAATAACATGGCCAGTTGTTTAATCCACTCATCCATTGGCTACTCCTTGTGATCTAATGCGTCTGCAACCTCGTTAGGTTTACCGTTAAGGATATTGATAAATGTATTATATGCATCCTTAATATATCTCCAAGCAGCTACTCCAATCGTAGCACAAATCATTGCAACGGTAATTAGATCATGTACCTGGTCATTAATGTTTGGCACATATTGTGTTAATAGTGTCGTGGCCACATCCACAGCAATAACCATTAGCAAAGTACCAATCACAAGTACAATAGCTTTTTTAAGTCCAAGCCACAAGCGTTTGCCATCAAATTGCTCACCTGCGATGTTAATGTTATGGTACAAACTTAATACCACATTTGATGCACAAGCTAATAATAAAATAGCATAGCATACTAAAATCATTTGCATATCTGTTAGTAATAGTTTTAATAAAGTTTCCATTCTTTTTCCTCCATAAAAGAGAGCCTACATTTGGCTCTCTAATTGTTTTATTCTGTTTTGCAACACGTTTAATTTAGCATCATACTCATTTTTCATGTTTTGCATTTCGATTTTATGCTCGTTCTTCATTTGATATAATTTAACATCAAACTCGCTTGCCAAAGTATCTATCTTTGACATTTTTGATAACATTGTATTTAGCATTGCTCCTTGTGTATCTACAGCTTTAATAGTCTTTTGTATCATGTG
>NZ_QVFI01000034.1:0-31411 GCF_003433845.1 Absiella sp. AM09-50 | reverse complement strand
GAAGATAGCACGTTGCCAGGTCTGTTTGCCTCACATTTGTGAGGCTTTTTTTTGCGATTTTAAAGGATTAAGAGTTTATCAAAAAGCAGGCAATAGACTCTAACTTAGACTTCAACGGCGAACAAGTAAGTTGGAATACACGCTGTGCACTCTTCGGGCGTGAATGTAGCAATATAAAAATTCTTGTCATTTTTTCTTTTTTGTTTTTATCACAATATTATTGTGCTATCATTAGCTTAATTAAAAAAAGAAATTAGATGACTATATGAAAAAAATGATGATGAGAATTACCGTGTTTTTCGCTATATTATAAAGCTTACTCATGAGTTCAATGAACCATTCCTGCTTATGACACATCTTGCGAAAAACCTCTACAATATGGGAATGTACTATATTTGTAATGCTTATAGTGGTGCCATCAAATCACCGCAGGATAGGTTTCCTAATGAAGTGAGTTTGATCAATGATCTCAATAGTGTCATTTAAGAAATCTTGAAAGATCGTTAATATACCTTGTTATGGCGAAAAAGAATAAACATCCTGTGGAAAGAGAATAAAACGAGGCTTATATAAAAGTAAAGAAGGAGTCTTGGAGAATACAGATTTCAACGGCGCAAGAGATATCATAAGGAAAGTATATCCATTTAAGCCAAAACTCAAAGAGCGATGGTATAGAGGTACAGTGAACGTACCAGTCATGTGTATTTAATTGTAAACACGATCAGATACAGATACGAATAATTCTAGCTTGTACAAATAATGGATAAGCCAGAAGTTCTTTGCTCTATAGGTGGGAGTAGTTCATGTTAGCATCTTGCTCAGTTTGTTAATGATCTAACAGCGTCATTAGCTATTGCTTTGAAGAATATCTTTGTGGGATGATACTTTATACTATCAATATAATAAAGGCCTTAAAACCCTTTTAAAGTATGATATATAGAAGCTAGAAAGGTTAATCGTTATAACTAAACAGATATTTTAATTGTATTACATTTTTCTATACGATAAAAGATGTGAACTTTAGTATTATGGAATGGATTTAAATAAGTAAATAAAAGCAAATGCAAAAATATAACTAATTTTATATTTTTGAAGAAAAGCAATATCTATTATATGTTTAAAGTTCTCCGCAATATTTCAAATAGATTATTTTCGATTATTGAGATATAATAAAGTAAGAAAAAGACGAGGAGATCATTTATGACAATAAAAAATCCAGATTATTTAGAAATTATAGAGAATTTAAAAAGAAAACTAAAAAATAATGAAGTAAAAGATAAACAAGAAGCAACTTTTGAAATTTTACCTCATTTGATTGGTGCTTTACCTTCTGTATTAACAGGGTATGCAGTATTTGAAAATAAAATAAAATCAAGATCAGAAGAGGATTTAAAACAATATTTAGAAAGCCGTTTTGAGATAAAAGATAAGAACAGTGCTATTGAAAAAATACGTCAGTTTGTTTTTGAAAATACACAGTTACAGTTTATGCAATTTCAAGGGTTTTGGGAAGGAAAGCCACCTTTTGACTTAAAAGATCTAGATGACAAATCAAAGGATTATTTTGATAAGTGTAAAAATTTTGCTCAGCAATTTTATGATCTTGTAAAAAATAAAGGATTTGCGGCCTTTGATTTTGGTGAAGGGATAAGAATGGCAAAGGAAAGCTATAGTGTTGGTTACTTAAGTGATGAAGAGTATCAATTTATGATAAATGATATTGCAAATCGTGCTTTTCGTTTATATGACGGGTTTGAAGATTTTGCTATTAGTTATTTATGTGGTGGAACTTATTTCTTATTTTATACAAGTGGTGCGCAAATAGAATATGCAGATCAAATGTTTCAGACCTTATTTGGAGGAATTTCTGAATTGTTTTTTAGTGGAGATAAATTGTGGAGTTCTTATATGTGGCCACAGGCGAAGAAATACTTTAAAAATATGATAGATATTCATAAAATGATAGAGGATGAAAGAGGCTGTTTAGTTAGTGATCGTATAAGCATGGATGGCTGTCAAATTGGGTATATGGTTCGTTGTGAACCAAGCGAAGGCAATCCAGACAGTGGATGGCAGTTCTTTTATGGAAATGAAGACCAAGAATATTTAAACGATGTAAATCATGTACAAGTGTTTTCTTTAAATACTATTTGTAATTATGATCCTGAGATCATTCCTTTTCTAGATAGTCCAGTAGGTTCAGCTTATGCTCGCGACAAAGATGGAAAGTTTCATCTTTTGGAAGAGAAGATTAAGTAGAGAAAATCTGGTTATTTTATAGTTTTTTTTGTGATTTTTCTATTGCGTAATTTGCAAAGTATTGCTATAATGATATAGCACTTACTTTGGACTCGCATGAAGTCTAAGGCGGAAGGAGAATAAAAATGAAAAAAGGAATACATCCAGAATACCACCGTATTGTTGTAAAATGTACATCTTGTGGTGCTGAATTCGAAACTGGTTCTACTGCTAAAGAATTACGTGTTGATACTTGCAGTAACTGTCACCCATTCTATACTGGTCGTCAGAGATTTGCTGCTGCACAGGGTAGAATCGAAAAATTCAACAAAAAATACGGACTTAAATAATGAGAGAGAGGCGAATAGCCTCTTTTTCTTTTTAGGGATATTGTTGTATATTGAAAGACTGATTTACAAATATCAACTATTCCATCATTATGATCAAGTAATGGTCTTATTTTTAGAATTGTTTACATTTATTTCAAAAAAAAAGCTATGACCTTGAAAATAATTTGTTTGAGGTCACGGCATTTCTATGTACAACATACTGCTTAAATCCACAGAATAAAATTCTGGCATAGATATTGTACATAATTTTAAGTCTAATTACAATGTATTTTGATTTTATTTTATATAGGAGTTGTTTTAGGTGGTTTTTTTTCTTTTTTAAGAATGGATTATATAAACCTTTACAGGGAGTAAATATAGATAATCAATTTCTTGCAGTGAAGTAAAGTAGGTAATATACGATCAGTGAAGAAAGTAGATGAGTTAATTAATAAGACTATTATATAATGTATGTATCATCTTTATATGCTCAAAAATATAGAAGGAATGATTTTAAAATAAATATAAATGTAGAACTGAAAAGGATATATTTAGAGATGGAGAATAAAAATGATACGAGATTTTTGAAAATAGGAACAAATAAAAATTATGTGCATTTTTTGATACAATCTGTACCAAGATTAAACGTAGTACAGATAATAAAAACAGTAAAAGTATAAGCAAAAGAAATATATAAAAGATGCCCTGAAGTAAACAGATTATGGAGTGATGGATATTATATAAGTGCAGTAGGACAGCATGTAAAAGAAAAGTAATGCAGTAGTATATGAAAAAAGCAAGGAATAAAACGGAACATAAGTGATTATTAAGCAGGAGCAATTAGATTTGTTTGAGTGAAAGAAATGGGCGAAGCCCAATAGAAAAACACAGCGTTTATTATGGTATATTCGTTAATTTTATCTTTTAGTATATTGTATATAGACAATATTGACTTTCTCTAATCCTTATGATATGATTACTTTGCCGATGTGGAAACGCTTACAATAAAAAATGGAGAATGAGCTAGTTTGCTGTGAAGATTAGTAGGTGGAAATCCTACACAGTAATGAGTTTTGTAGCTTTGTTAGTGATGGTAAATTTTAAGCGTAGATAGAAAATATTGTGAGCTATAGTAATTTTATAAAAAAGGGGGCGAGACAGTTGAACTATGTTATTCACGATAAATGGAAGAGTATGTTTTCCATATGACAACAGGCAATAACACACGAACGGTATGGTAAGGAAGTGTGAGTTCTATCGTAGCATGTGACGAGTATCTTCAAAAGTGTCTGAGAGTTTTTACTGTTTTCAAAAGAGTATGATGTATCAAACCCTGAAAAGCAAGATAGGTTAAATGGACGATGAGGCAGTTTGATCATTTCATAGTAATGAAAATACGTCAAAATGGTGGAGTAAAGGAAATGGCACATAGTCGATTTTGATAGGAAAACATGGAAAAGACAAGAGGGAAAAATGTTAACAGAACCAAAGAAAGTAGCAGAAATTAAGTAAGCGAACGATAAACATATAAATCTGATACACCATGCTAATGGAAATAACCTCAAACAGTCTTTAAAAGGCTTAGTAAAAATAAGACAGTTAGAATTGACGGAGTGTTTAAAGAAGAATATTAACATCATTCAAATGAACATCTAAAAGACTTAGTAAAAAGAATGAAAATATTCTCTTTCATCCATTGTAAGATATGAATACAATTCTTGTGCTGCTTAGAACATGATACAAAAGTAAAGAAATTCTTTAAAAAGTTGATGGAGAGACTGGCGATATTTGGTCTGAAAATAGAGGTAAACAAGAAGATAAAGAAGCATTCAGTTTTCTGAACTTTACATTTATAAACGGTGTTACTCGAAAAGGGAAATACCAAATAATAAGGAGAGCAAGTCAAAAGGAGATCGGTGCAAGGCTAAAAGTGGTTAATAAATGGCTGAAAATGAATAAGTACATACCGACACCAGAGATGGTAAAGAAATTAAATCAGAAATTAATAGTAGACTATTGATACTATGGTATCATAATAAACTATATATATTAAATTAAGTGGTTTAAGGAAAGGAATAGAATATTATGAAATTTACTCAAAAAAAAGATGATAAAGTGTCACATTTAGCTATAAATAACGAAGGGGGACGTGCTCAACCATTATACGAACACAATACTCATACAAAACAATTAGCAAAAAAATTTGGACAAAAATTAAACTGTGAAAATATCTGCTCGATTGCTGGCGAATTACATGATATTGGAAAAAGTCAAAAAGCTTTCCAAATTTATATTAGAAAAGCTGCAGCTGGAGAGTTTGTGCAAAAAGGAAGTATAAACCACTCATCTGCAGGTGCTAAATATATAATGGATACATTTGCGAAATCAGATAATCCATTTGTGATATTAACTGCTGAAATAATTGCAGAAGCTATTATAAGTCATCACGGATTAAAAGACTTTATTTCTCCAGATGGAGATTTAAAATTTCAGAAAAGTTGTTATAGTGAAAAGTATGACGAAAAGGAAATATCAGAATATATTCAAGAGATGCTAGATGAAATCAAAATAAAAGATGATATTGAAAAAGCAGTGGAAGAATTGCAGGTATTATACGAAGCTATTTATGAAAGAATACCAGATGGCGAATACAAGGATGACGAGCTTGGATTTGATATCAGTGCCATCATTCGGTATGTTTTATCATGTGTAATAGCAGCAGATAGGGAAGATACACGAATGTTCATGTTAAATGAAACACCTTTAATAGAAATAGATGATAATCTTGTATGGAAAAACGCAATAAATAAGTTAGAGCAATTGATTTCTACTTTTTCCCAAGAAGGTGAATTAAATAAACTGCGTATGGAAATCTCTCGCCAATGTTATATAGCTGCAAGCAGACAACCTGGTATTTACCGATTATCTTGTCCTACAGGATCTGGTAAAACATTATCTTCCTTACGTTTTGCTTTACATCATGCACATAAATATCAAAAGAAACATATTTTCTATATTGCACCATATAAAAGTATTCTTACACAGAATAGTGATGTGATGAAACAATTCTTTTGTAAAGATGATGTTCTGATTCATCATTCTGATTTCATACCTGAAGACCAAGAGAAGTATTTGTATTTAAATAGTAACTGGTCAAGCCCATTTATCATGACAACAGCAGTTCAATTTTACCAAACTTTATTTTCAAAAAATACTACAAGCATCAGGCGATTTCATCAACTTAGTGAATCAGTAATCATTATAGATGAGGCACAGACTATTCCAACACACATGATATCTATGTTTAATTATATGATTAATTTCCTATCAGAAGTTTGCCATAGTACTATAGTCTTATGTACTGCAACACAACCAGTTTTTGAAAAAACTAAAAGGCAGATGCGCATTTATGCAGATAATGGAATTATCCAAGATGAGTTACAACAGAGCGATGTGTTTAAACGAGTGCACTATGTAAATAAGTGCACTCCAAAAGGATTCGATTATGACGAATATGCAGACTTTATTATGGATTGTTGGAAGAAACATAATTCAGTGTTAACGATTGTCAATACAAAGAAAGATGCAATGGAACTGTATAAAAAATGTCTGGCATTAAATGAAGAAATGAATGTGAATGTTAGCATATATCATTTATCTACAAATATGTGTCCAGTGCATCGAAATAAAGTATTACAAGAGATTAAAGATAAATTAATAGCGAATGAACCTTTAATATGCATTTCAACAAATTTGATAGAAGCAGGTATTGATCTTAGTTTTTCTTCTGTTATAAGAAGTATTACAGGACTGGATAGTATCATACAAGCAGCAGGAAGGTGTAATCGAAATGGCGATGAGCAATATGGATATGTATATCTTGTAAAGCCTGATAAAGAAAATATAAATAGCCTTATCGAAGTAAAAGAAGGAAAAATGGTTACACAATCCTTATTAGATTATATAGAATCAAATGACGCCTATATTGATAGTATTTTGGATACCAATATTATCAATCGATATTATGAAAAACTATATTTTAATTCATCGATCAATATGGATTATATGATAAATAAACCGTTTAAAGAAACGCAAATTAATTTATGGTCAGGGCTTCATAAAGGACTTGAAGAAGCTGTATCTAATGGTAACGAAAACTTGCCTCATATTACGAGTGCACTTAGATCAGCAGGCGAACAATTTAAAGTAATGGAACAAACAATTGGCATTCTGGTTCCATATGAAGAAAAAGGAAGAGAATTGATAGCATTCTTTAATGGAAATCATCCAGATAAGGAGAAATATGAGCGTTTAAAAGAAGCACAAGAATATACGGTGCAAGTTTATGAACAAAAATATCGGCAGTTAATGGAAGCAGGATTAGTAGATTGCTTACCATTTGGTGAAATACTGGCATTAAAGGAGGGATATTATGATTTACAGGTTGGACTCATGATAGATAAAGAACTTGAAGATATGTTTTTATGAAAGAAGGTGAGATTATGCAGAAAAAAAATCAAATCGAGTTTAAAGTATCAGGGAAATATGCGTTATTTACAGATCCCTTTGCGGTTTCAGGTGGAGAAAAAACCAGTTATATGATACCAACCTATGAAGCTCTAAAAGGTATTTGTAAGAGTATTTATTTTAAACCTACATTTACTTGGGTGATTGATGATGTAAGAGTCGTGAATACATTTCAAACATTTACAAAAGGTATTCGACCTATCGTGATGAATGGCGGAAACACACTAGCTTGTTATACGTATTTATATGATGTAGAATACGAAGTTAGAGCGCATTTCGAGTGGAACTTGCACCACGATGAGTTAAAGGATGATCGGAATGAAAATAAACATTATTTCATTGCAAAACGTTTGCTGAAAAAAGGTGGACGTAGAGATGTCTTTCTTGGAACACGAGAATGTCAGGCAGATGTGGAACCATGCGTTTTTGGAGAAAAAAAAGGCGCATTTGATGATGTAGAAGAAAAAAGATTTGGCAATATGTTTCATGGCTTTATTTATCCAGATGAATATGTTAGAGATGATGAAAAAGGCAAGCTAGTCGCTACATTGTGGACACCTGTTATGAAACATGGAGTTATTCATTTTATCCGACCTGAAGAATGCCCATGGCATAGGGTTGTTGGTAGTGGGGATATCAAGCGCTTCAATGCTGACAATTTTACTACTGTGAATGAATTAGAGAAAGAAGGTGGTATACTTGAGTTGGACAAATAAACTATTGGAAACATACGAAATGTGTGCTTCACAAATTGGAATTCGTAAAGAAGGTACAATATTATTGCCAACAGGGCATATTGAACAAAGAGCACAGATTGAAGTTGTACTTGATGAACAAGGAAACTTCAAAGAGGCAAATGAGCTTTCCATCGATGAAGCTACAACAATCATACCAGTCACTGAAGACTCAGCGAGCAGGGCAAATGGTATCTCGCCACATCCATTACATGATAAACTGGTATATACAGCTGGTGATTATGTAACATATGTGGAAGAGAATAAAAAAGAATATCATGAATCCTATATGGAAAATCTAAAGAGATGGGTGGAATCACCATACACCCATCCCACCATCCAGGTGATTTACAAGTATTTAAAAAAGGGAACATTGATTCATGATTTGATTGATTATGGAATATTAACATTAGATGGTGATCATTTAGATAAAAAGAAAAAATTTCAAAAAGTAACAGAGCAATCAGGTGCACTTGTACGCTTTTGTATAGATGAATGGGATAATGATATAAAACATCCATGGGAAGATCTATCCTTATTCGATAGTTTTGTTAAATATTATGAAAGTACCTGTCAAACAAAAGATCTTTGCTATGTTAGTGGAAAAGAAATCTACTGTACAGATAAACATCCCAATAAAATACGATATGGCAGTGATAAAGCAAAATTAATTTCATCAAATGATTCGACTTACTTTACCTTTCGAGGAAGAATAGCAAGCAAGAATGAAGTGAACAGTATGGGATATGAAACAAGTCAAAAAATTCATAATGCATTACGTTGGCTGATACAAAAACAAGGGTTTCAAGAACACGGTTTAACTGTATTGGTGTGGAATGCAAAAAATATCCCTATGTTTCATATAATGAAAAAGATTGAAAAGGTAACTACAGAAGAAACGTATGCTTTGAAAGTAAATGTTGCTATTAAAGGACGTGGCAAAGAAATAGATCCTCGTGAAGATGTTATGATTATGTTACTAGAATCCGCAACAGATGGTCGTTTAGCAATTACAGGATATCAAGAATTGAGTGCATCGCGATACTACAGTAATATTAATAATTGGTATTCACAATGTAATTGGAGAGATTATACGCCTTATCCAAATACGATCATACGTATGGCTTATGGTACATATCAAGGCAAGGAACTAGTTGTAAAAGATAAAATATATAAAACACATTTGAAACGACTACTTCCATGTATCCTCATGGGAAAAGCATTACCTAAAGAATTTATATTGAAAGTGTATGATCAAGTATTGAAGATGTCAAAAGTAGATGAAAAAGTATGGCTGAAGTCTATCGATGTTTTGTGTGCATTGGCACGCAGGGAAAGCTTCGATAGAAAAAGACTAAATATAGGAAATGGAGGAGTTTGGGCAGTGAGCTTAGAAGAAAACAGACAAAATCATAATGTTACGATCGATTTTGTTTTAGGAGAATTGATGGCAATCTATCATGAAATAGAGGCATATTCATTACAGATTTCAAAGGAAAATAGAACAACAAATGCGATGAAATTATTTACGAAGATGAAAAAGTATCCATGGCGTACACTAAATCGTATTGATTCCTTATCCATACCATATGTAAATAAATTAAAAACTAAGGCAAATACCTTGCTAAAACTGCAAGAGGAAGTTGCTAAGCAATTGCATGAGATGTCTAGTGAGCAAGAATTAAGAAATCTGAAAAATCTAGATTTTGATTTTGTAATAGGCTTTAAATGTATGAAAGAATATATTGAAAAAGATTTAAAAATGGAAAATCAAATAAAGGAGGAACAAAATAATGACAACATTAACAAATAAAATTGATTTCGTAGTTTTGATGACAGTAAATAAGGCAAATCCTAATGGGGATCCTAATGCAGAAAATACACCTAGAGAAGATTTCGATGGTTATGGAGAGATTTCTGATGTTTGTATTAAAAGAAAAATCAGAAATCGTCTGCAGGATATGGGCGAAGAAATTTTCGTGCAATCTGATGATCGCTGCACAGATGGATTTAAGAGTTTAAGTGATCGTTTTAAAGGCTATGAAGAGCTACAAAAAGCAGTAAAAGCAAAAAATGATGATGAAGTATATCGCCTAGCTTGTGAAAAATGGATTGATGTTCGTAGTTTTGGTCAAGTTATGGCGTTTAAATCAGCAGGAAATGATTCTAGTGTTTCTAGAGGAATCAGAGGACCAGTAACAGTACGTGAAGCATTTAGTGTATCTCCTATAGAAACGACCTCTATTCAAATTACAAAAAGCGTAAATAGTGAGACAAAAGACAAAAAGTCTTCTGATACAATGGGAATGAAACATCGTGTAGAATTTGGATTGTATGTTGTAAAAGGCAGTATCAATTGCCAGCTTGCTGAGAAAACAGGATTTAGTGAAGAAGATGCTGAAAAAATCAAACAGGCACTGATCTCTTTATTTGAAAATGATGCCTCAAGTGCTAGACCAGAGGGATCTATGGAAGTAAGAAAAGTTTATTGGTGGAAACATAATTGTAAATCTGGACAATATTCCAGTGCGAAAGTACATCGCTTAGTTGATATCCAGTTAAAAGAAGGTGTGCAGTATCCAAAAAGCTATGAGGATTATGTTATCACTGTAAATCAATTAGATGGTCTACAAATGGAAGAATATGAAGGACTATAACGAAGATGAATTCTTAATGTTATCCGGAATACAGCATTTTGCATTTTGCCGCAGACAATGGGCACTTATCCATATCGAACAGGTTTGGGCAGATAATTATCGAACGGTTGATGGCAATATTTTTCATGAACGTACGCATGATGAAGATTATTTTGAATCACGAAATGGTGTATTGATCACAAGAGGTTTACGTATTTTTTCAAGAGAATTAGGCTTTAGTGGCAATTGTGATGTTGTAGAATTTCATGAAGATAAAAATGGAATCACTTTAAAAGGAAGGGCGGGAACTTATCTGCCCTTCCCAATTGAATATAAAAGAGGAAAGCCAAAAGAAGATGAAATTGATATTCTGCAATTATGTGCACAAGCGATATGCCTTGAAGAAATGCTTTCTTGTGATGTAATGAAAGGTGCTCTGTATTATGGAGAAACTAGACATAGGGTTTCAATAGACCTAACAAATGAATTAAAGGATAAGGTTAAGAAAATGGCAGTAGAAATGCATCAATTATATGAAAAAGGACATACACCAAAAGTAAAAATAAGTAAAAAGTGCAAATCATGTTCATTACAGGATATTTGTTTACCAAAATTGAATCAACAATTATCTGTGGAAAAATACTTTGATAAGTTTATGTCTGGGGAGTAGATGAATGAAAAAATTATTAAATACATTATATGTGACATCTTTTGATGCATATCTAAGTTTAGATGGCGAGAATATCGTTATCACCAGAAAAGATTGCGAAGATGTAAGAGTTCCTTTACATAATCTAGAAGGCATCGTTGGATTTGGATATACTGGGGCTAGTCCAGCATTAATGGGAAAGTGTGCTGATCGAGGTATTTCTCTAACTTTTATGACGACACACGGTAGATTTTTAGCCAGGGTTATAGGAGAAAATCGTGGAAATGTTCTGCTGAGAAAACAACAGTATCGTATATCAGATAATGAAGAGTGCAGTATTGTTTATGCAAGGAATATGATTACAGGTAAATTGTTAAATTCAAGAAGTGTTTTGGAAAGAGCTTGTAGAGATTATGCTTTAAGAATTGATACTGATGGAATTCATCAGGTTGCAGTAGATTTGAAGAAAAGTGCCATTATTGCTAAAGAAACAACGAATTTGGATACATTAAGAGGTGTCGAGGGTAAAGCGGCTGTACAATATTTTTCAGTGTTTGATGAAATGATTTTACAACAGAAAGAAAGTTTTTATTTTAAAGGGAGGAATAAGCGTCCACCATTAGATAATGTAAATGCGTTATTATCTTTTATATATACGCTATTAGCAAAAGACGTTATCTCTGCTTTAGAATCTGTTGGATTAGATCCTTATGTGGGATTTATGCATTGTGATGTACCTGGAAGAGCTTCTCTAGCACTGGATATGATGGAAGAATTGCGCCCGATTCTAGCTGATCGATTTGTTTTATCATTGATTAACAGAAAAGTTGTGAATGCAGATGGTTTTCGTAAAATGGAAAGTGGTGCTGTGATTATGGATGATGATACAAGAAAAAGTGTTCTTTCTTCATGGCAAAAAAAGAAACAAGAAACAATTCAACATCCTTTCTTAGATGAGAAAGTGGAATGGGGATTGATTCCTTATGTTCAGGCATTGCTTTTAGCAAGGACGATACGCGGTGATTTGGATGAGTATCCACCTTTTTTAGCAAGGTGATTTTATATGCTGGTATTGATAACATACGATGTTAATACAGAAACGAAAGCTGGGAAAACCAGATTAAGAAAAGTAGCAAAAGAATGTATGAATTATGGGCATAGAGTGCAAAATTCTGTTTTTGAATGTTATATGGATAATGCAAAAGCACTTGAAGTTAAACATATTCTGGAAAAGATTATTGATAAGGATCATGATAGTTTAAGATTTTATTATTTAGGTAATCGATATGAAAATAAGGTTGAACATATTGGTGTAAAACCTAGTTTTAAATTAGATGATGTATTGATCTTATAGTAACGCGAATATGATGCTCCCATGAAATCGCTGGGAGGTTCGCGCAAAAATGTGTTATATTTTGAATAATATGTAACATATTGAAAATAGTAATGTTAATTTAAAAAAATATTGTTTGAAAATTCGTTACATTAGTTTGAATTCGATACATTTTTGTTGTCTAGCTCTATATGAGCTAGTGGATTTAAATAAAGATTAAGTATATGGGTATGCACCAGGAGAGAGGTCTAGCTCTATATGAGCTAGTGGATTTAAATATCATCTGTAAGATATCTTATAAAGCTGTCTTGCGTCTAGCTCTATATGAGCTAGTGGATTTAAATCCAATTTGATGTGCTATTGCGCAACTTTAAAGAACGTCTAGCTCTATATGAGCTAGTGGATTTAAATTCAAAAATCAATAGATCTCCATCGTTTATATTTGCGTCTAGCTCTATATGAGCTAGTGGATTTAAATACATCAAATTTTAGATTTATGGAACTTTTAGCAGTCTAGCTCTATATGAGCTAGTGGATTTAAATTTAGATGTAAATGATGTACATAATTTGTTGATTGGTCTAGCTCTATATGAGCTAGTGGATTTAAATGCGGAGCAACTTAACAAAATGTTTGTTGTTTCCGGTCTAGCTCTATATGAGCTAGTGGATTTAAATAGCCTGTTCATTTCGCACCTCTTTTCTGTCGCCGTCTAGCTCTATATGAGCTAGTGGATTTAAATTCGCATAAGCGCTTATCAAAACTACCCGCCTACCGTCTAGCTCTATATGAGCTAGTGGATTTAAATTAAATGCGTCCATATAATCGTTAAATTTTTTCTTTGTCTAGCTCTATATGAGCTAGTGGATTTAAATATCGATCCCACACGCATCATAAGCAGTTTCTATAGGTCTAGCTCTATATGAGCTAGTGGATTTAAATCCCTCACTTTCGTTTTCAAATTGATCAAAAACACCGTGTCTAGCTCTATATGAGCTAGTGGATTTAAATGTAGCTATCTGATTTTGATGCTACGAGATCTGTTGTCTAGCTCTATATGAGCTAGTGGATTTAAATATTGAAGATCTACGTGATACGATGGTTGATATGAGTCTAGCTCTGTATGAGCTAATGGATTTAAATGATGCAGATGTCAAAGTAACGATCCATGCAAACAGGTCTAGCTCTATATGAGCAAATATTTAGACATCTAACAACGCCCGCTTATTTTGGCGATATGCTCGACTTTTTTCAGAACACCAATTTAAACACTGTACAAACTAATGAATTTATATCACATTTTTATAAACAATTTTATAAACGGCAGATAATACAAAATACTATGTCTAATGTCTTTATAATTGTGTATAATATATTCGTTTGATTATGAGGTGAAAATAAATATGTACAAACAATATAGAGAAGGCTGGCTAGAAGTAATATCTGGATGCATGTTCGCAGGAAAAACTGAAGAATTAATTCGTCGTATTAAAGTATTAGAGTATGCAAAAAAGAAAATAGCTGTCTTTAAACCAAAAATAGATAATCGATACAGTGAAGAAAATATTGTATCGCATGCAGGAAGTAGTGTGAAAAGCTTTTCGATTGAAAATGCACATGAAATATTCAATTATATTGATGATTCATATGACGTTATCGCGATAGATGAAGTACAATTTTTTGATGAAGAGATTGTTGAAATTTGTGACTACTTTGCTGATAGAGGAAAACGTGTAATGGTTGCAGGATTAGATATGGATTTTCGTGGTGTCCCTTTTGGCGTAATGCCACAATTATTTACACATGCAGAATTTGTCACCAAACTAACCGCAGTATGTACAAAATGTGGAGCCCCAGCCACAAGGAGTCAAAGACTGATCAACGGAAAATCAGCCCAGTATGATGATCCAATCATATTAGTAGGGGCAAGTGAACAATATGAAGCAAGATGCCGCCATTGTCATGAAGTACCTGGTAAAAAGAAAATTATATAAATGCGCAATCTAAAAAACTTTTCTTTTACATTATAAAATACTTGAAAATCACAAGAATTATCCTTTTCAATTGAGCGGTTCAATGGTATAGTATATAAGGATATTTATGCGCAATCAGTATAAATAAAGGTATATCAAGTATAAAAAAACAGGAGGAAAAGCTATGAGTGTCATGATTGAAAGACTAGAAGGTATGGTAAATCGTTACCATGAAATAACTGAAATGATGATGTCACCAGAGATTGTCACAGATTCAAAAATGTTGGCAAAGCTGGGTAGAGAACAGGCAGATTTGACACAGGTTGTTGAAACCTATACAGAATATAAAAACAGTGTCCAGGCATTAGAAGATGCAAAGGCGTTGTTATTGGAAGATGATAAAGAAATCAAAGAAATGGCGAAAATGGAAATCGAAGAATTAGAGCCACAAATAGAAGATGCATTAAAAAAACTGGAGATCTTATTAATCCCTAAAGATCCTAATGATTCACATAATGCAATTGTGGAAATCCGTGGTGCTGCCGGAGGAGATGAAGGAAACATTTTCGCTGGTGATTTATATCGAATGTATAGCAAATATGCAGAAAGCCAGGGATGGAAAATAGAAATCATCGAAATGGATGAATGTGAAGCAGGTGGTTTCTCATTAGTTTCCTTTGAAGTAAAAGGCGATGGAGTTTATGGAAAGCTGAAATTTGAATCAGGCAGTCATCGTGTACAACGTGTACCAAAGACAGAAAGCCAGGGACGTATTCATACATCAACAGCAACTGTTTTAGTTACTCCAGAAATTGAGGCAGAAGATTTTGATATCGATATGAATGATTTGGAAATCGAAACAATGCGTTCATCAGGAGCTGGTGGTCAGCATATTAATAAAACCGATTCTGCTGTGCGTATTGTCCACAAACCTACAGGAATTACAGTAAAATGTCAGGATGGCCGTTCTCAACATGAGAACCGTGCAACAGCATTGATGACAATTCGTTCCCGTGTATACGAAGAACACCAGCGTAAACTGGAAGAAGAACAAGGAATGGAAAGAAGAAGTAAAATAGGTACTGGAGATCGTGCAGAAAAAATCCGTACTTATAACTATCCACAAAATCGTGTAACAGATCATCGAATTGGATATACTGTAAATCAGCTTGACCGTATTATGGAAGGTAAAATGCAGGATTTATTAGAAGCATTATTAACAGCTGATCAACAGGCAAAACTGGCAGGACAAAATAATGGCTAGTTATCGTGAAGTACTTCATAAAGCGAAACAGGAAATGGAAGCCGCAGGTCGTGGTGAACAGGCAGCATTATTTTATATGCTGGAGTTAACCAATAAAGAGGCACATAACCTGTATATGGAATTTGAAGAAGAAATGCCTTTGGATATCCAAAGTGCATATGAAGCAGGAATTAAACGCTTAGTAGCAGGAGAACCACTTGGGCATGTTTTAGGATTTGAATGGTTCTATGGATATCGTTTCAAAGTCAATGAAGATGTATTGATACCAAGACCAGAAACAGAAGAACTTGTTGCTAATGTGCTTGCAGCTTATGATGAATATTTCTCTAATGTGGAAAATGTCATGGCTGTGGACATAGGAACTGGTAGTGGAGCAATTGCGATTTCTTTGAAAAAAGAAGAACCAAATTTGCATATGATGGCAACGGATATCAGTGAGAAAGCCGTTTTGGTTGCAAAAGATAATGCACAGGAAAATGAAGCAATTGTCAGCTTCTTAGTTGGCGATATGCTACAGCCTTTGATAGAACGTGATATCAAAGTGGATATCTTAATTAGTAATCCACCATATATCCCCAAGGAAGAAGTCATGGAAGACAGTGTCGTGAATTATGAACCACATGTTGCTTTATTTGGTGGTGAAGATGGTTTGAAGTTTTATCGTGTCATATTTGAAAACGCCCCTCAAGTATTAAAAGAAAAAGCAATGATGGCTTTTGAAATGGGTTATAATCAGAAAGAGGCATTAAGTGCATTAGCAAAATCATATTTTCCTGAAGCAAAAATTGAAGTAATGAAAGATATGAATGGTAAAAATCGAATGCTGTTTGTTTATCTGAATCTAGCATAAAGAAAACCACAGAATCGCGTATTGAAATGAGGTTCTGTGGTTTTTTTGTAATTATTTAAGATGTTCAAAAAGATCTTTATACAAAGGAAAGCGGCCTTGTGTGAGATATTGATTCTTTTTCAAATCAAAAGGTTGAGTAATGAATGGATACATATAGGAGAACTTTACTTTTTTATCCCTTAGATCAATCTCCATATCATTTCCATTAAGATAGGCGACAAGTTCGCTTTTTTGGTTTTCCACCAAGCCATTTCCAATGCCTTCTAAAATAACGGGAGTTGTTCTTAAGATACGTTTATCCATAATTTCCATATCTAAATATTTAATGCAAATATCATAACAACAGCCAAGATCATATGTCATTTCTAATGATGGATCTAAATCAAAGTTTAAGTCTTTCAAACGCACATGATTAGCAGGTATTGCAGGAAAGTCTGGATGATATTCGTGTAAGTATGTTTCTCCTTGATAGGTAAATGTAAAGGTATGTTCTGCCTCTAAGTGAAATGTCGCAAGAATTGTGTAAGCTAATTCATTTAATGTTTTTTCAGCAGGCAATTTAAATTTACGATACATTTTATCTTTATACCCATTTAGCCAAGCTTCAAATATAAAATAGGTCTTTTTTCCATCTATATCAGAAAAATTATTCTTACAGGGTGGCATTTCCATTAGCTTATAATAGAATAGATCATCAATAGAGGAATCAGTATGCGTTAATGCATAATAAGTAAGTTCTGCCAAAGTAGTCTTGATACAATCCAAAATTTGTTCATTTGAATGATATCCTTTAGCTTTTAATATGGAAACAGCTTTTCTGGTTTCTGGTGCATCTTCTTGTAGTACCTGGTGTGATAACTGGGTCAGTGCTGTTTCAATCGTTTCTTTAATCATTTTATTCACAACCTTTCTATGTATTATTGTAACATGTTTATTTCTTAGGTAAAGAAAAAGGTATTTACCATCTTGATAAATACCCTTCTCATATTAGATATTTAAATCTTTAATAATTTGAATCATAGAATCTCTAAGATCATCTCGATCTAATGCAAAATCAATTTGTGCTTTTAAGAAACCTACTTTATCTCCAACGTCGTAACGATTTCCTTCAAAATCATAGGCGAATACGTTTTCTTCTTTGGTTAAGCGATCAATCGCATCAGTGATTTGAATTTCATTGCCTTTACCAGGAGCCTGCGTTTCTAACAATTCAAAGATTTTAGGGGTTAATACATAGCGGCCAAGGATTGCAAAGTTACTTGGAGCATCTTCTAATTTAGGTTTTTCTACAAAGCCTTTTACAGAAGCACAACGTTCTGTCAGATTTTCTTTTGGATCAATAATGCCATATTTATGTACTTGTGAATCAGCAACCTTTTGAACACCAACAACGCTTCCACCGAATTCTTCATAAGCTTCTACCAGCTGTTGGGTTGCAGTTTTACCGTTTTTATTTACAACAATATCATCCCCTAACAGAATTGCAAATGGTTCATCTCCTACAAAGCTTTTTGCACATAATACTGCATGTCCAAGTCCTCTTGGATTTTTTTGACGTACACTGAATACATTTGCTAATGATGCAATATCTTTTACCATTTCCAAGCGTTCCATGTCGCCACTGGCTTCTAGTTTTTTTTCTAGTTCAAAACTATTATCAAAATGGTTTTCAATACATGCCTTGTAACAGTTGGTAATTATTAGAATTTCTTCAATACCACTTGCCACAGCCTCTTCAACAATGTATTGTATAGTAGGTTTGTCCACAATAGGAAGCATTTCTTTTGGGACTGCCTTTGTCGCAGGAAGGAACCTTGTGCCGAAACCGGCAGCAGGTATAATTGCCTTTCTGATTTTTTTCATAATACTTTCATCCTCCTAAATGTTACACTTCTATATTGTAACATATTTTGCTGGATTTGAAAGCGATTGTTTTATTAGTTTAAAAATATGTGCTTTTATGTTTTTCTTATAGAGGTATAAGATTATGTGAAAAAGTACACAAAATTGTAAAAATAGTTTTTAAAATAGCGTGATTTGTGCTAGAATGGTTTAGGATAAGGGAGTGTGCACTTATGATAGAGAAATTATTTAGCAATCCACTATATGTAAAGCATAGAGAAATGATGCTTTGTCTACTAGACTTATGTATCGTTTTTGTCTCTTTTTTACTGGCATATTGGATTCGCATAGATTTTCGTTTCCCAGATTTTGCACAATTGGATATCGTAAAATGCTTAATAGCGTTACTCATTGTATTGATTGTATATGCTATTAGTTTTTTTGTATTCAAGATACACAAAAGCTTGTGGAAATATATTGGGCCGGTTGAAACAATCAGAATTGGATTATCTGTATTGTTGGCTTCCATCGTACTGTTTATTTTGGTAATTGCGACAAGTATATCACGTTCATACACCAGTGTTGTGGTAACTGGTGGGCTGTTGACTGCGATATTGATGTATACAGTGAGGGTAAGTTATCGATTGTATAGAAGGTCAAGCATGAAAGTTGATGGCCCACGCAAAAAAGCAGTTATTATCGGTGCTGGTGATGCAGGCTACATATTATTGAAAGAGATTATTCAAAACGATAGTTTCCATGTCGAAGTTGTTGGTTTTGTTGATGATAAGCGATATAACAATATGGTGTCAGGATATAAAGTATTAGGTGATACATATGATTTACCGGAGATTGTAAGTAAATATGGTATAGAAGAAGCGTTTATTGCGATTCCTAGTGCTGATAAAACAAATCTTAGACGTATCAATGATATTTGTCAGTCATGTAAGCTGGAAACAAAGATTATGAAGCGCGGGGATAAAATTATCGAAAGCGATTTAGAAAAAAAATATGATGCAAAAAAATATCCTGTACAGGATATCAGTATTGAGGATTTACTAGGTCGTGGAGAAATACATTTGGATCAAGACGAAATTCAGTCTTATATCACAGGAAAAGTAATCGTTGTAA
The DNA here is from genome assembly GCF_003433845.1 of Absiella sp. AM09-50. NCBI lineage: Bacteria > Bacillati > Bacillota > Erysipelotrichia > Erysipelotrichales > Erysipelotrichaceae > Amedibacterium > Absiella sp. AM09-50. The sequence goes on along the minus strand of NZ_QVFI01000034.1, from coordinate 11,907 downwards.
CTGGAGCTGGTGGATCCATTGGTTCAGAGCTATGTCGTCAGATTGTGAAATTTAATCCAAAAGAATTAGTGATGATTGATATCAACGAAAATTCTTTATATATGTTAGAACAGGAATTCAATCGTAACAGAGTACATGGTACATTAAATCCTGAGATTAAAATTCTATCATTAATTGCTTCTATTCGTGAATTTACAGCGATTAGTGATATCTTTAAGGAAAAACAACCATCAGTTGTCTTCCATGCGGCTGCGCATAAGCATGTGCCATTGATGGAAACACGTCCAATGGAGGCAATTAAAAACAATGTCTTTGGGACAAACAATGTCATCAAAGCTTGTATCAAAAACAACGTTTCAAGGTTCATTATGATCAGTACAGATAAAGCTGTTAATCCAACCAATGTAATGGGTGCTACAAAACGTATGACAGAAATGATTATGCAGGCAAATGGTAAGAATGGTGTCACGAAGATGGCAGCTGTTCGTTTTGGAAACGTGTTAGGATCAAACGGTTCTGTCATTCCAATCTTCAAACAGCAGACTGCAGAAGGTGGACCTGTTACTATCACTGATAAAAAGATTATCCGTTATTTTATGACGATTCCAGAAGCAGCTCAGTTAGTATTACAAGCTGGCTATTATGCAGATAAAGGAGAAATCTTCGTATTAGATATGGGAGAACCTGTGAAGATACTTGATTTAGCAGAAAAAATGATTCGTATGTCAGGTTTTAAGCCATATGAAGATATTGATATCGTGGAAATTGGTTTACGTCCAGGTGAAAAAATGTATGAAGAATTGAAACTGGATGGAGAAACAAGAATAAGAACAAAGAATGATTTGATATTTAAAAACAATATCATGGACATTACAATAGATGATATTAATGAGAAACTAAATATTCTGAGTAAGAAATTACAAGACAACGTTTCAGAAGCAGAATATAAAGAAACAATGTTAAAAGTAATTAAAGATAAAAGCATAGATTAGGAGTGAACATATGTATCAAAACTATATTAAAAGAATGATTGATTTTATTATGGCATTGATAGGAATTATTATTTTGTCACCAATTCTATTAATTTTATCAATCATTATAAAAGTTACTTCACCAGGCCCAATTTTATTTAAACAAAATCGAGTCGGAAAAGATAATGTCGAATTTAAAATTTTGAAATTTAGAACTATGAGGATTGATACACCAAAAGATTGTCCAACTCATTTGTTAGATAATCCTGATCAATATATAACAAGAGTTGGAAAATTCCTAAGAAAAACTAGTTTAGATGAATTACCTCAACTTTGGAATATTCTAATTGGAGATATGGCAATTATTGGACCAAGACCTAGTTTACCTAATCAATATGATTTAAATGATTTAAGAGATAAAAATGGTGCTTCAAAAGTAAAACCTGGTTTAACTGGACTTGCTCAAGTGAGTGGAAGAGATGAATTGGAAATTGATATTAAAGCAGCTTTAGATGGACAGTATGTTAAAAATATAACATTTATTGGGGATTTAAAATTGTTTTTTAAAACGTTTATAAGTGTTTTAAAGTCTGATGGTGTGAAGGAGGGTAAGAAATGAAAAAAGTGCTAATAACAGGATCTAATGGTTTTGTAGGTCAAAATCTGATTTCAAGTCTTTCAAATAAGTTTGATTTGTATGGGTTAGATAGACATCAAACAAGAAATTTACCTAAATCAAATTATTATATAGGGGATTTAGGTGATTTGAATTTATTAAAAAAGGTTTTTGAAGAAATAAAGCCAGATGTATTAATACATCTGGCTGCAATTGTTCATAAGAACAATGCAGATACAAGTGAAAAAAATTATAATTTTATTAATTTTGAGTGTAGCAAGCAATTGTTTGATTTATGTGAAAAATATAGAACACATGTTATTTTTTCAAGTACAATAGAAGTTTATGGAGAAACAGAGGAAAGAATAATAAATGAAAACTCAAAATGTAATCCAAACTCATATTATGCAAAAAGTAAATTAAAAGCTGAAGAATATTTAAAATCATTAAATTTAAAGTATTCTATATTAAGATTTACGCCACTTTATGGAAAAAATTTCACGCTAAATATAGATAAAAGAGTTTTTTTAAAGAAAAACAAAATTGCATATTATTTTAAAGATGGGCAATATTCATTTGATTTTTGTAGTATTAATAATGTTTGTGATTTTATCGTGAATTTAATTGATAAATATGAAAAAAATGATATTTATGTTCTTTCTGATTCGAATACAATGACTGTAAAAGAAATTATTCAAATGCATAAGAAAAACGGCAATTGTAAAATTATAGTCAAAATGCCTTACTATTTTTGTGAATATACAATATTGATAATTGAAAAAATCTTAACTTTTATGACAAAGAAAGATGTTTTTTTATCTAAAAGGAATTTCAAAAAATTATTTGCTTCTAAAAAATATGAAGATACAAAACTTAAAAATGTAAAATTTAAATGGAATATTGAAAATACGATTTATGGTGAACATTATGAATAAAAAAATACTTGTTTTATGTAATCATAATATCGTTTTATATAATTTCAAAAAAGAACTTATAAAAGCATTAAAAGAAGAAGGCTTTGATATTTATATTTCAATGCCCTTTGATAACAGTTTAAATTATTTTGAAAATGAATTAAAATGTAAATGCTTTGAAACACAAGTTGATAGAAGAGGGTTAAATCCACTAAAAGATTTAAAGCTGTTTAGAAAATATAACCATTTAATTAAAATAATTAAACCGGATCTTATTTTTGCTATGACGATTAAACCTACTATTTATGGAGGCATTTGTTCTCGAATACATAGAATTAATTTTATTACTAATATAACAGGAATTGGTACGACTTTTCAAAATAATAGTCTATTGAAAAAAGTTATAATATCTTTATATAAAAAAGCATTACATAACTGTAAAGCATGTTTTTTTGAAAATGAGGAAAATAAAAAAATTTTTTTAGAGTATGGTATTGTAAATGAAAAACAGGCAATTACAGTTAAAGGTGCTGGAGTTAACTTAAATGAATTCAGAATACAACCTCAGGTTAAGAAAGATTGCTTAGTATTTAGCTTTGTAGGTAGAGTAATGAAAGAAAAAGGAATTGATGAGTTTTTATACTGTGTTGAAAAATTAAAAGCAAAAAAAGATATAGAATTTAGAGTTTATGGATTTTGCGAAGATGATTATTTAAAACAATTGAAAAAATTAGAAAAAAATGAAAATTTCAAATATTATGGTTTCGTGAAAGATATGAAAAAAGTTTATAAAGAGTCAGATGTGATTGTATTACCATCATATCATGAAGGGATGTCAAACGTTTTATTAGAAGCGGCAGCATGCGGAGATGTTATTATAACGACAAATATTTATGGATGTAAAGAAGCAGTCGATAATGGAAAAACTGGATTTTTGATAAGGAAAAAAAATAAAGAGGAATTATTAGAGTGTATAAAATTAATATCAAAAATGAATTATAATGATATAAAAGAAATGGGTGTTGCAGCTAGAGAAAAAATGGTTATAGAATTTGATAGAGAAAAGATAAATCAAATTTATTTAAAAACTATAAACGATAAATTTTAATTTTAGAGGTGATGAAAGAAAATGAAAAAGATCATTCATGTTTTAAATACAAATAGCTTCTCTGGTGCAGAGAATGTAGCGATTACTATTATCCAAAAAATTAACGAAAAAACTGATTATATTTCATGCTATGCATCATATGATGGCCCAATTAATGTATTTTTGAATGAAAAAAAAATAAAACATATAGTGTTTGAAAAACTGTCTGTTAAAAATATAAAAAAAATTATTAGGGATGAGAAACCAGATATATTACATTGCCATGATTTTACTGCAAGCGTTATCTCGAGCTTAGCCAAAGGAAAATCCAATGTTAAAATTATATCGCATTTACATGCAAATCCTGTATGGATAAGAAGTATAAATTTAAAAACATTAATTTATAAAATTTGTTTGAAAAAAATTTCAGTAGTTTTAGCAGTATCTAATTCTATATTTGATGAGTTTAAATTCACAATAGAAAATAAAAAGATGATTTCAAATCCTATAGATATAAAAAGTATTATTAAAGAGTCAGAGTCGTGTCATTATGATGATCAGCAGGAGTATGATATTTTATTTTTAGGAAGATTAGAAAGTCCAAAGGACCCTTTAAGATTTATAAATATTATAGCAGAATTGCAAAAGAAAAATAAAAATATCAGTGTTGCAATGGTTGGTGATGGTAAATTAAAATCTGAATGCGAATTATTAATAAAAAAATTGAATTTATCAGACAATATCCATCTTAAAGGGTTTAAATCAAATAGATTAGCATTTATAAAACATTCTAAGATATTATGTGTGACCTCTGTTTGGGAAGGATTTGGATTAATGGTAATAGAAGCTTTAGCACTTTCAAAGCCAATTGTTGCAAGTCCTGTAGGCGGATTACTTGAAATTATAAATGATAAATGTGGATGTTTTTGTTCGACGAATAAAGAATATGTTGATGAATTATTCAATTTATTAAGTGATAATGATTATTATAATCAGAAAGTTGAAGCTAGTAAAAAAAGAGGTTATGAATTAGATAATATAAAAACTTATATACAAAATCTTATAGAAATATATGAAAAGATATAAGAGAAAGGGGTACAAATGAAAATTGCAGTTGTTGGATTATCTCCAAAAGTTGGTGGAGTAGAAACATTTATTATAAATATGTTCAGAAGCTTATACCAAAAACATGATTTCTACTTTTTAACATCATATGATGAAGATGTTTGTTATAAAGACGAAATACTTAAAAATAATGGAAAAATCATTAAATATTGTCCAAGACGAAGTAGTTTGATTAAGTGCAGAAAGGATCTAAATAAATTTTTCAAATCAAATAGAGTAGATGTGTTATGGTTTAATTGCTGTAGTTTAAGCTCAATAGAAGAAATTAAAATTGCATATAAAAATAATATTTCAAACATTGTAGTTCATAGTCATAACTCCAAAAATATGGGAAGCAAATTAACATTCCTTTTACATACCTTAAATAAGCTTATATTAAACAGATTTGTTTATAACACCATTGCATGTTCAAATATAGCTGCCGATTGGATGTTTAATAATACTTTACGAAAAAATACAAAAATATTGCATAATGCAGTTAATGCGAAAAAATTTCAATATAATAAAAATCTTGATATAAAAATGAGAAAAAAATTAAATATAGAAAAGGATTGTAGTGTTATTGGACATGTAGGCAGATTTCATTTTCAAAAAAATCACAAATTTTTAATAAATATATATGAAAAATATTATAAAATAAATAAAAATTCAAGACTGATTTTATGTGGCGAAGGTGAGGATAAGGCGTCTATAAAAGAATATGTTAAACAGAAAAATATAGAAAATAATGTTCTATTTTTAGGAAATAGAAATGATATGGAGCAAGTGTATCAATGTATGAATATGATTGTTTTTCCATCATTATTTGAAGGGCTACCTTTTGTTTTAATAGAGGCGCAAGCATCAGGTATTCCGTGCTTAATCTCAGATAATATTTCTAGAGAGGTTGCGATAACTAATTTAATTCATTTTAAAAGTTTAAGTGATGATCCTGAATTATGGGCAAATTGTGTGAAAAATCTGATTGTATATGAGAAAAAGAGTACTTTAGATGAAATTGTGAAAGCCGGATATGATATTGAGGAAAACGTTAAGAATTTTGAAAAAATTTTGAAATTAAAGTAGGTGAGAAGATGGATTATAAGTCATTTTTAATTTATGGAAGTTGTTTGCTTTTAATGATATTATTTGCTTATTTATATACATACTTTGAGAAATCAGATAAATGCTTTTGTAATATAAAAGTTAGATTGATTTGTAAATTACTTTTAATATTGGTTCCAACAATTTTAGCTGGAATACGTTATAATGTTGGAACTGATTTTTTAACATACATTAAGATGTATGATAACTTAAAGGGAATAGAATGCATTGATTATTTTACAAAATATGCAGCTATTTTTGATATTGAACCTTCTTTTTATATAATAAGCCGTTTTGCATATTTATTCTTTGATTCAGTTAAAGTAGTTTTTTACATTTATGAATTAATAATTGTTATTTTCGTGGTTTCAGCTTTAGAAAGGTTCAATGTGAGAAAAATGTTGCCTCTATCAATTTATATTTTCTTTTTGTATTTTATCCCAATAAGCTTTAACCTAATCAGACATACTGCAGCATTGGCTATAATATTTTATGCTTTATCATATTTTTATGAAGAAAAATATTTTAAATTTATTATTTATGTATTTTTAGCAACTTTGTTTCATAAAACTGCAATTATTTTTTTTCTAGTATTATTTTTTATACCATCCAAAAATGAAAAAATCAATACAATGAAAATTAAGATATATTATATAATGATAGTATTATCTCCATTGATTTTAAATATAACAATGAGATTTATAAAATATATTCCATTTCTTTCAAGCTATTTTGAAAAATATAATGTAAATTTTAATAATTCAGGATTTGGCTTTTTGATTTTCATATTACCTACTATGTTACCAATAATTTATATGTGGAAAAAAGGTGAAAAACAAAATATAATCCAAAGTACGATGAATGTATATTTGCTAACTATACCTTTATCATATCTTGGCTATTATTTGTCATGGGCAGGTAGAATGGCTGATTATACAAGGTTGTTAGAAATTGTTTTATTGCCTTGGCTATTAACAAAACAAAATCAAAAAGAAAAAAAATATATATTATTATATTTTATATTATTTTATTTATTCTATTATATATATATGTATATGTTTTTAGGAAATAATGAGATTTTCCCTTATCAAGTATGGTAGGTGTTAGCTGATTTAGGATCTATAGGCTTTATAAAAAATTTAAAGATTATGTTGAATGTTCTTAAAATACTTAATTTAATATTTTAATAACCGGAATCAACCACGGAGAAATAAGGTTGGTAGAAAGGATAAGGTATAAGACAATGACTGTTGTATAAGTTATTAATTGTATACCAGGTAAATTATTTGAAATTTTCAATTATTATTCCGATATATAAATCAGAAAAGTATTTAAAAAGATGTTTAGATTCCTTAATGAATCAAACGTATAAAGACATAGAAATTATATGTATATTAGATGGCGAGGATGAAATTTGTGAAAATATTGTAAAAGAGTTTATTCATATTGATAACAGATTTAAAATGATAAAGCAGATTAATTCTGGTGCAAATTTTTCAAGAAAAGTTGGTTTTCAAAATAGTTTAGGCGAATATGTCACTTTTGTAGATTCAGATGATTGGATTAGTGTTGATACTTTAGAAAAATGTGCTAAATCGTTAGAAAATAATGATTTCGATCTAGTAAAATTCGGATATGTTAAAGTAAATAATAAAAACAAGTATATATACTTTCCCATTACAAAAGCTTTTACTCTTATACAAGGAAAGCAAGAAGTTAAGAATATAGTTATAAATAATATGTTCAAAAACTACGATTTTAATCAAATGTGGGGACAAGTCATTAAAAAATCAAAAATAAGAGAAAATTTTTTTAATATGGACTTAACGATAGCTGAAGATTTGTATTTTAACTATAATTTGATAAATAGTATTGATAGTATACTGCTAATAGAAGACTGTTGTTATTATTATTATTTTAATAATAATAGTATAACTAAAACAAAAAATAAAGTTAGGCTATTAGGAGATTTTAATGATATCACCTATGTATATCAAAAGATTTTAGAGGATATAGAAAGTGATTCACTTTTTCAAAAAGATCAATTAAATTATATTTATTATTTTGTTTATAAAGAATTAATATTTTATATTTTTAGATGTTTAAATGTTACGGGATTAAGCTATAAAGACAAAATAAATTTTATCTTAAAACAAGCACAAACTGATTTTTATCTTAGAATTAAACAGAGGGTTAAGTATGATTTTATCAGAAATGATAAAAATGGATATAGATTGGTTTTCAAAGAAATGTACAATAATCATATAAAGAAAGCTTTATGTTATGCGATGCTTATAGAGATTTTTGTAAAAATAAAAAAATAAATTAGGAGAAAAGCTATATGAAAAGTAGTAAAGTTATATTTGTGAAAGCATATTTAAACCAGAATTTAGGAGATGATTTATTTGTAGATATTTTAGTTAAAAGATATCCTCAACATAATTTTATGATAATAGTTCCCAATAAAAATTATTATCATTTTTCTAAATATAAAAATGTTAAGTTGATAAAATTAAACAAGGTGAAAAAATTAATTAATTTTTTAAGCTTTAAATTAATTGATAAAAATATTTTTGAAAGTTATTATGAAAAAAAATGTGACTTAACTGTAACAATAGGTGGATCTTTATTTATTCAAAAAGAAAATTGGTATAAAAATTTCTTAAGAGAAAAAAATAATTTTTATACTAAACATAAAAATTTCTTACTAGGCTGTAACTTTGGACCATATTTTGATAGTCAATTTAAAGAAAACTATGAAAAGATATTTAGAGCATACTATGATATTTGCTTTAGAGATAACTATTCGTATAATTTATTTAAACATTTAGATAATACTAGGATTGCACCAGATGTTGTCTTTAATTATAAAACAGTAATTGACCAAGGGACAGATAAAGCAGTTATGATGTCTATAATTGATCCAGAAAAAAAACTTTCAGAAAATAAAATATCTGAGTATAAACAAAAGATTAAAGAATGTATAAATTATTTCCATAAAAAAAATTATCAAATTAATTTGGTATCTTTTTGTAATAATGAAGGAGATTTAGAATATATTAATAAGATAGTGGCTGAATTAGATGAAATGAATAATATTACTATCTATGATTATACTAATGATTTAGATAAAATTATTGATGTTATTAAACACTCAGAATATATTATTGCTACAAGATTTCATTGCATGATTTTAGGTTGGATAATGGAAAAGAATGTATACCCAATTGTATACAGTAATAAAATGAAAAACGTTATAGATGATGTTGGTTTTACAGGAAAGTTTACATACCTAGAGAATATAAATGATTTTAGTCCTGAAGACGTATTATTAAATAAAAATGTTAAAATTGATGTAGCTTTTTGGAGAGATAAAGCTTCAGAACAGTTTATAAAATTAGATAAATTTTTGGAGGATCACCATGAATAAAAGAAGATATATTCAATTAGGGTGTATGATAGGACTTACTCTACTTACTCAATTGATTACCTTAATAAAAATGTCAGTTGTAGCTAGTAATTTTGGAGTATCTGTTCAAATGGATGCATTTAATTTTTCTAATAATATTGCTTCATTTATTTTTAGTTTTATATCGACAGGAGTTGCTACAGTATTGATTCCTGCTTATATTTATAAGAAGAGTCCAACAGCAATTAATACATTTATAAGTGTAATTTATTTTTTCTCAATTGTTTCAGTCATTTTTATATTTGCATTTAGATATTCTATAGCTAGTATGTTTTCACCAAATAAGTTATTCATTACAACAGTTTGTAGTTTAATGTTTGTTATTTTAATTAGTCAATTTACAAATACAATTATAGGTGTAGCTAGTGCTTATCTACAATCAGAAAATGTTTTTAATTTACCTAAAATAATTGTTTTAATTACAAATTTAGTATTAACAAGCTTGACTCTATTAAAAAAAAATATGACAATTTATGATTATTCATTATTTATTTTGTTTACATCTTTTATTAGTATGAGTCTTCATATAATGTTAATTAAGAGATTTGATTTTCATTATAAAGTTCAATTTAATTTGAAAAACACGGATTTTAAAATAATGTTACATATTTTCATTCCTACAATCTTTAGTGCAGGTGTTTATCAAATAACATTATTAACTGATTCATTAATCGCCACCTCATTAGGCGAAGGACAAATATCATTATTGAATTATTCTAATTCTATAATGGGAATGATTAATATGCTTTTAACGACGAATTTAATAACTTTTATTTATCCTAAAATATCTAAAGATATCGAAAATGGAAATAATGATAATAAAGTATTTGAGTTTTTTCCATTATTCACTTTCGTTATGGTTCTTATAGTTGTTGGATTAATAACTATAGGAGAAGAAGGTATATCATTATTATATGAAAGAGGAGCATTTAACAGGGATTTTACTAGTGTAATATATATATGTACTATAATTTATTCTATTTCTTTACCAATAAATATGGTTAGAGAATTAGTTTATAGATCATTATATGCTCATGGTGACACTAAATTGACTTTCTATAATAGCGTAAGTGCTAGTATAATTAATTTTGTCCTAAGCATATTATTCTCGTTTTTTATAGGAATATATGGAATTATACTAGGAACGGTTATTACTTCGATTTTTTCATTAAGTAGAATCATATATAAATTTTGCAAAAAATATAAAATTAAAAACATAGAACCTTTTATTTTCATAGATATAATGAAAATTTTAGTTACTGCAGTTCTCACCGTTATAATAATATTTTTAATTCAAAATATCATTATAATAAACAATTCTATTTTATTTATATTATTTTATGGTATTCTAACTGTTTGCATTTATTTAGTTTTAATGCTATTTATGAAAGTTGAATTTTTTAAAGTTAAATTGTAGGGAGGTAGAAAAATGCATGCTTATTTAATAATTGCTTACAATGATTTTGAATTATTAAAATGTTTAATTAGAATGTTAGATTATCCATATAATGATATATATATTCATATTGATAAGAAATCAAAGAAGTTTAAACAAAATGATTTTATTGGTATTACTAAATATTCAAAATTATATTTTATAAAAAGAGAAAAAGTTTATTGGGGTGGATATTCTCAAGTTAATTGTGAGATCAATTTGTTGAAATCTGCAAAAAATAGAAAATCCTATTCTTATTATCATTTGCTTTCAGGAGCAGATTTACCAATAAAGTCAATTGAAGAAATTTATAATTTTTTTGAAAATAATTTAGGAAAAGAATTTATATCTTTTGATGTAGAAAATGAAAAAAATGGAGAATTTCTCGATCGAATAAAATATTATTATCCACTACAAGATATAATTGGTAGGAGAAATAAATTTTTTATTAAAATACAGCTTTTGTTTATCGAATTACAAAAAAAATTAAATGTAAATAGGATTAAAAATCGTAATTACATTTTTAGAAAAGGAACAAATTGGTTTAGTATTACTGATAATCTTGCAACGTATATTTTATCTAAAGAAGAAGAGATTAAAAGCATTTTTTCTAAAGGTTGGTGTGTAGATGAGGTTTTTTTGCAAACTTTAGCATGGAATTCAAAATTTAAAGAGAATATATATGGGGATAGTATGCGCTTATTTGATTGGAATCGTGGAAAACCATATATTTATAGAGAAGCTGACTTTTTTGAGTTAATTAATTCAGAAAAATTATTTGCAAGAAAATTTAGTAATTCAGTGGATCCGAAAATTATAGATACTATTGAATTTTATTTTCAAGAAAAAAATACTAATAAGTAAGTTTAAAAATGGAATCGTTCTCTTAATAATAAAGGATGATTCTTTTTTATATATAGATTTGAAATATTTGTAATTATCAGTTCTCAAAATTCATAGCAATACAGTACTAAACAAGATAATCGTTTTTTTAACAATATCAAATTATATAATCTTTATTTAAAAAATCATAAAAACGTTGATAATCTTTTATAAATGACTATAATTAAAGAAGAAGGGGGTAAGCAGTGATGAGAAAAATTATATTAACGTTTTTATTACTATTACCAATATTTGTAATGAATATTGAAGCGAAAACATTTAAAGAAAATGATGTTATAGAAGAAAAAAAAGATGAAAAAGTTCA
>NZ_QVFI01000033.1:0-34316 GCF_003433845.1 Absiella sp. AM09-50 | reverse complement strand
GACAAAAATGTTTTAATTATTTTGTGTGTCTACTTGACACAAGCTGATCATTCTTCTGCGCTTTTTTCTTTTATTTTTTCAGTATCTGTAATGACTCCTTTATCTGTGGTATCCCAGCGCATCTGAGCATAATGTGTCAAAAACTCTTTATCCAATTTTTCTAATGGGTATTTGTTTGTCCATTCCGAACAATATTGACGCATATATTTTTCTGCCAGTTTTACAGCTTCACTTTCTTGATTCCCTCGTTTATCCACTGTACCATTTAACTGTACCCCCTGGGGATAACTATGAAATAATAGAATACTACCATCATCACAACTGGCAACGACCATATAGACATGGGCACAATCTTCACAATCGCTACTCATGATATCTCCGGGCTGATAGTCTTTCACCTGACTTTTAGGTATATATGTTCCCCATCCTTTTTGTGAGAATACTCTGGCCATATCTTCCCCTTTCATAACATATCCTTCTTCTCCATCTAATGTATGGAAGGTATTGTATAAAATCCATCCAATATAACCAGAACAATCTAATCCCTCATGAATCTGATAGCTGCTTACATTTATATCATAATTTTGATCCTGCAATTGGTAAAATGTGTTCCATTCAGGACTGCATCCTATACTGACTGCTTCTTTTCCTGCACCCGTATCTGCTTCATTCCAGCCACCACCATAAACATACATCGTGGACCCCATTGGCTTTGTGGCCGTTTTCAGCATAGATAACAGTGTGGGCTCTTTCTTTGGTATTTGACTGATACGATCGATGGGAGCTGCCATGAAAGCTTCCGTAGTTTCTTTATTGGTGATTTTCCAGATGCTTATTAGAACTGTAATGATACATAACAATATCACAAGTATTGAAATTTTGATTTTCTGTTGTTTCATTATGCGATTCCCCTTCAAATATATGCAAAATACTTTTCTGCATTTACAAGAACTGACATTTTATGATTTCCAAAGAAAAATTATGCGTTCTTTCTTGAATCATTATACAACAAATACGAGCATTTTTTCATAAAAAATGATACAATAAGATAACGGAAAGCATGGTGATTACATGGAATTTACAACAGCACAGATAAAAGATTTCGCAATCGAAGAAGAAGTCTTTGAAAAAGGCAAACAATTGATGGAAGAAAATGCCATCGTTTCTTTGGATATTGATGATTTTTCTAATGATAAAATCATATTGATCAATGCGACAGTAAAGGATCAGAAGCATTACTATGAAGTCAATATGTCTGTCGATAAGGATGATTATCTGGTACGTGCCCATATATGCAACTGCCCTGCACACCAGAAAAATTTTGCGTCTTGCCCACATTGTGTCGCTGTATTATTGAAGATACAAACCGATCAAGAGCTTCGTAAAGTGGAACAGGCTCCGATAAAAACAATGCAGGATCCAATAGCTATTCGTTTGATGAATGCCTATGAGGAGCAATTGGTGTATACTTCTTTGGCAATGAATTTAAAAAATGCTGTTCATTTAGAACCGGTATTTGAATTACGTCAGAAACGAATTCTAGCTGTGACATTAAAGATTGGAAATACCAAAAAATATATTATCAAAGATATCTCCCAGTTTCTATATGATGTAGAACATAATGTAAAAAAGGGATATGGCAAAGAGCTGGAATTTCTGCATAACATTCACAGCTTTGATGAAGAAAGTATTCCTTTGATTCAGTTCTTACAGGCACATGAACATGATACCTATTATTTCAATAGTAAAGAAGCATTGAAAAGTGCACCACAGGCAAGGAATTTATGTCTGACAAAAGATGCCCTGGATGAATTTTTTATGATGTATGCAGGAAAGGATGTCATGCAGCGTCGTAAAGAAAAAAATCTGATCAATGTGAAATTCGTTGATCAAAATCCCGATTTTCATGTAGATGTGAAAATAGATGAAAAAGGAATGTATCAGATTTCTTTACCTGATTTAGATTATCGTGTTTTAGAAGGCAGAACGCACACCTATATATTAAAAGATAACATTTTACATCGTTGTGATGAAGAATATAGTAAAAAGGCAACACCATTTCTAAAGGCCTTTCTGGAGAAAAAAGGTGCCTTCGTATTAAGCAAAGATTTAATGCCAGGGTTCTTTAATAATGTATTGATGAATATTCGTTCCATGATGAGCTTTCATGGTGTGGATATTTCTGAATTTGCGCCTTTGCCATTAGAATGCAAGGTATATATTGATATGCCAAAAAACAATGTCATCAGTGCCAAATTGATTTATACCTATGGTAAAGATGAATATAACGCTTTCTCCTGTGATATGTTATCCACATCACGAAACTTTAATGAAGAGATCGCTGTACGTTTGGTATTTACAAAATATATGACAAGAATTGATGCCAATGAAGGCATTGCCTATATTGAGAATTCTCAGGATGCGATTTATGAATTCTTACAGCATGGATTTGAAGAATTAAACAGTATGTGTGATATTTACGCTACAGATAAATTCAAAAAGCTGGAAATTCGTGAAAGCGTCAATATCAGTATGGGTGTACGTATTGAAAGTGATTTATTGGAAATTAATTTTGATACCTTTGACTTCCCAATTGATGAATTACAGGATGTATTGTCCAGCTATCGTATGCATAAGAAATATTATCGTATGAAGAATGGTTCTTTTGTGAATCTGGAGGACAGTGCCTTATCCGAATTAAGTTCCATCCTTGATGGCATGCATGTAGAAGAAAAAGAAATCAGCAGTGGTGTCATCAAAGTAGATAAATATCGTTCTTTATATTTAGATTCTAGTATGAAAGAAGTCAATATGATCAAAGTTGATCGTGATACCAGCTTTAAGGATATCCTGCGTGGTATCAGAAACGTTCAGGATGCGGACTACAAAGTACCGGATTCTTTGAAATCTATTCTGCGTAATTATCAGAAAGTAGGTTTCCGCTGGCTGAAAACCATGTCTGATTATGGCTTTGGTGGCATTTTGGCAGATGATATGGGAATTGGTAAAACTATACAGATCATCACACTTTTGGAAGATGAAAAAGCCCATCATCCAGAAAGTCAGTCTTTGGTTGTCTGTCCAAGCTCTTTGATATTAAACTGGCAAAGTGAGATAGAAAAATTCTCTGAAACACTAACCAGTCTGATTATTACAGGAAGCAGTGAGGATCGTAAAACAAAGATTGCCAACAGTAGGGATTATGATGTTTTGATTACTTCTTATGATTATTTAAAACGTGATGTAGAAGCCTATGAAGATATCTTGTTTCAATATCAGATATTGGATGAAGCACAATATATTAAAAACCATAACACCAAGAACGCCACAAGTGTCAAGGCAATTCAAAGCGTACACCGCTTTGCGTTAACAGGTACGCCGATTGAAAACTCACTGGCAGAATTATGGAGTATCTTCGATTATCTGATGCCAGGATATCTGTATACTTATCCATATTTTAAAAAATATTATGAATATCCTATCGTAAAAGAAAACGATCCTGTCACATTAAAAGAATTAAAACGTTTGGTAGAACCATTCATCTTACGTCGTGTGAAGAAGGATGTATTAAAAGAATTACCACCTAAGAGTGAACATACGATGCTGGTAGAAATGGATGAAGAAGCTAGTAAATTATATCTTGCGAATGTTGCAATGATGAAAGAGGATTTAAAGGAAAACATGAAGGAACATGGCTTACCTCAAAGTCGTATCATGGTATTGAGCATGTTAACAAGACTTCGTCAGCTATGTTGTGATCCTCGTTTATTATATGAAAACTATGAAGGTGTCGGTGCCAAGATTCGTGCCTGCATGGAATATATAGAAACCTGTCGTGCATCTGGCAAAAAGATTTTATTATTCTCACAGTTCACAAGTTTATTGTCCCTTTTAGAAAAAGAATTAATTGATGCAGATATTCCTTATTACCTGTTAAAAGGATCGACTCCAAAGATCAAACGTCAACAGATGGTCAATGCCTTTAACCATGATGATACCTGTATCTTCTTAATTTCATTAAAAGCCGGAGGTACTGGATTGAATTTAACAAGTGCAGAGGTTGTTATTCACTTTGATCCATGGTGGAATGTATCTGCCCAAAATCAGGCAACCGATCGTGCATATCGTATTGGGCAGCATAACAATGTACAGGTCATTAAACTGATTGCGAAGGATACTATAGAAGAAAAAATTTTACATTTACAAGATTTGAAGAAAGATTTAAGTGAATCAATCATTTCCAGCAATGAGGGTATCATTACCCGCATGAGCAAGGATGAACTGCTGGATCTGTTTTAAAATGGAGGATACATGGAAACAAAAGAAATATTAGATGAAATCGGCATGCGTCGTTCTATGACACGTATTGCCCATGAGATCATTGAACATAACAAAGGCGTCAATGATGTAGTATTCGTTGGTATTAAGACTCGTGGTGAAATATTAGCCAACCGCTTATGTGATATGATTGAACATATTGAAGATTGTAAAGTCCCTTGTTATGCTTTGGATGTTTCGCACTGGCGGGATGATTTGGAAGAAGCCTATCCGATTCCTGATTTAGAAATGCCTGTGAAAGGCAAAAAAGTCGTACTTGTGGATGATGTGTTGTTTAAAGGAAGAACCGTAAGAGCCGCTATGGATGCGATCATGCATTTTGGCAGGGCAAGTGAAATACAATTAGCTGTTCTGGTAGATCGAGGACATCGTGAATTGCCAATCCGGGCAGATTATATCGGCAAAAACATTCCAAGCTCTTTACAGGAAGTCATTCGTGTCAAAGTAAAAGAAATCGATCAACAGGATGGTGTTTACATCAGTAAATAATGGGAGAAATTTATGAATGAAAAAATAACCGCATTGAAACATCGTTTGCATAAAATAGAATCTTTAAAGGATTATCAAGTGGAGCTTCAACAGCGTATTGATGAAAATGATGCGAAGCTTTTGATTGCTTATGAAATATTGAAGAAAGAAAATCGTGATGTTGAAAAGCTTCAGCATGCCTCTTTATCAAATGTCATTGCATGGTTTTCCCATGATAAAGAAGAACGTCTTGCCAAGGAAGAACGTGAAGCACTACAGGCAAGCATTCAGGTAAAGCAGCTGCAGGAAGAAGCGGAAGTCTTACAAAGAAAATTAGAAGAATGTACACAAGAAATCGAACAGGAAGATGCTATTAGAGAAGCATTATATCGTTTACAGATGGAAGATACGATGCATGGAGAACACAGTGAACAAGCCAAAGAACTGTATCATCGTTTAGAAAAAGAACAATTGATGGAAAAAGAATTAATGGAAGCCATTGAAGCCGGATATGTGGTCACAGACCAGTTAAAAGCCGCAGTCAAAGAAATGGAAAATGCTTCAACATGGGGTACTATTGATATGTTTGGTGGTGGTATGATGAGTTCCATAATCAAACATTCCCATATTGACGGGGCACAGAAAAAGATTGCGGAATTATCCGAAAATCTGCATCGTTTTCAAAAAGAAGTCAATGATGTCAAACAGGTAGAATTACCTGATGTATCCATCGAAGGCTGGTTATCCGGTGCTGATATTTTCTTTGACAATATGTTTTTTGATATCATGGCACAATCAAAAATTGATAAAAATCTAAAAGCCTTACGTGATTGTCTATCAACGATTACATCTTTACAAGATCAATTGTTAAATGAACAATATGCATGTGTCAATCGTCAGAATGAATTAAAACAAGCCTTAGCTAAGCTATAAACAAGGAGGATATTTATGAATAAGGATTATGTATTGAATTTTGCAAAGGAGCTGTTGCACATCGACAGTCCAAGTGGCTACACGAAAGCAGCCATTGACTTTGTGGAGAAAGAAGTCACTGCACTTGGCTATGAAACCAAACGCAGTGCAAAGGGCAACCTGCTGGTGTATGTAAAAGGACAAAGCAGTGAAAAAACCATTGGTTTTTGTGCCCATTGTGATACGCTGGGACTTATGGTACGCTCTATTAAATCAAATGGTTATCTTGCATTAACCACTGTTGGCGGACCAATGCTTCCAACTCTTGATGGAGAATATTGTAATATTCATACAAGAGATGGCGAAGTATATACAGGTACGATATTAAGTACAACACCTGCTGTACATGTATATCCAGATGCCAGCAAAACACCACGCACCATTGACAATATGGAAGTCAGAATTGATGAAGTAGTAAAAACAAAAGAAGATGTAGAAAAACTGGGTATTGCTAACGGTGATTTTGTGGCATATGATTCTAAAGTAACCATCACAGACAGCGGCTTTATCAAGTCCCGTTTCCTAGATGATAAAATTAGTGTGGCGATTTTGACTGGTGTATTAAAAGAACTGAAAGATCAAAATATCACACCTGCATATGATTGTATCTTTATGATGAGTACATATGAAGAAGTCGGTCATGGCATGTCATGGATTCCAGAAGAAATAGATGAATTAATTGCTGTAGATATGGGATGTATTGGTCTTGACTTAGCATGTACAGAATACGATGTCAGCATTTGTGCAAAAGATTCCAGTGGTCCATATGATTATGAAATGACCAGCAAATTAATCGATTTAGCAAAGAAAAACGAACTGCCATATGCTGTAGATATCTATCCTCAGTATGGCAGCGATGTCAGTGCAGCATTAAAAGGTGGAAACAACATTCGTGGTGCTTTAATTGGCCCGGGTGTTCACGCAAGCCATGGTATGGAGCGTACACATTATCAAGGTGTAGAAGCCACTATGAAACTGGTATTGGCCTACATTCAAGAATAAAGCTTAAGCGCTGTGTCACTTATTGTGATACAGCTTTTTCTATATTCAAAAAAGGCTCTGATATGTTTATATCAGAACCTTTTCATTTAAGCCTTTCTATTCAATGTCCATAATTTTCTGATCAAGACACCTAGTGCCATCACAGATACAGACAACATGGCAAGATACATATTGACCTGCGTTTGATCACCTGTGTCAACTGGCGGCGTTGGTGTAATCACTTCATCCACTTTTCGCTCATCCACAACAACAAGTTTATCAACGACTTTGCCATCCACAAGCAATACACCATTTTCTGTTAATGTGAAGGCAAGGTCTTTCGCTAATTGATAACCATCTGGTGCCATAGTTTCTTTCAGGATATAATCCCCTGCCGGTACTCCGACAAATTGATCCATACCCTTTGAAGTCCACTTCAATTCATTACCCGCATAATCCTTCATAACTTCCATGGTATGCGTATCATAGATAACAAATTGTGCACCTTCTAATACATTACCACTGTCTTTATCATGTTTTTCAACAATCAAATTGGTAAGTGTATTTTGCATTGTGACCTTTTGAACAAATTGTTCATTCGGTCCTAAATCCTTTTCTTCTACGATAAAGCTGATATCATTTGCCAGTGTATATCCAGCAGGTGCTTTGGTTTCTTTTAATGTATACTGCTCGCCTGCCTTCAATAAATTGATAGCTACATGTGCTTCTTTATCTGTTGTCCATGTATCTACAACGTTACCATCTTTATCTAATAATTCTAAGGTTGCATTCGCAAGCGGATTACCTTTTTCATCCACTTTATCAAAACTTACGATAACATCCGGTTCATACCATACGATATTGCCTTCTTCATCCAGTTTTGCGGTACCTTTTCCATCGTCAAAGTTTGTAAGAACAACTTCTCCATTTTTCATCGCAAAGGTGATGGTGATTGGATGTTCACTTCGCTGACTGCCATCTGGAGCAATCAGTTCTTTAATCATATAATCCTGATTCATCAATACACCTTCAAAACGTAAAATACCATTTTGATCTGTTTTTGCGGTTGCGATCAATTGTGGTTCAGCATCCACATTTCTTGATCTGAAGAATCTAGTCTTTGGCATACGATATAATCCATAAACAGAATTTGGAATCATGTTATCCGGATTGGTTTCACTTACTTTTTTCAATACGATATCTGTACGCTGTAAATCATTGATAACTTCTTTTACTGCTTTATTTGCAGAAGTATCTATCAATTCACCACATTGACCGTTTTCATCAATATGTACCTGATATACAGATTTATGATCGATATAACCAGTAGGAACCTTTGTTTCTTTAATGGTATATGTATGGTTTGCCAGCATCTTTTCAAATGTTACATTTCCAAACTCATCACTAATTGCACTTGCGAACAGTTTACCTGTTTCATCATATGCACTAAATTCAGCACCCTGCAATATTTTTGTGGAATTGCCAGGCAATGCGCCTGTACCTAATGTTTCATCGGAACAACTTTCCACATATGTCGCAAGTTTCTTGAATGTGAATTTTGTACGTAAATTGGTAATTGCAATATCGCTAACTTCCAAAATCATGTCCGTGCCTGATTTACCAATTGTAAAGGATGCTTCGTTGTTTTCCAGCTGATATCCATCTGCGGCTTTTGTTTCCTTAATGACATAATCACCCCATGACAATCCAGAAATCTTCAGATTGCCTTCTTCTCCACTTTCCGCATTCCAGTTACCGGATGCATCTTTCGCATAACTATTTCCTGTAGTGAAATCACCAAGTTTTTTATCACCCTGATATAGTGTAAATACCGCACCATTTAATGCTTCTTTACTTAGATCATCTGTTTTTACCAATTGCATTACACCAGTCGCACGTTCATTATAAATCGTATTGCCCTCTTCTAAGGTAATAGAAGCAGCACTTGTATCATCTAATACAAATTCTTTCACATAAGGTGTTTTTCCTAGAACATAACCATTTGCAGGTGTTGTTTCACTTAAGCGATATGTACCTTTCTGATTCATTGTAAAGGATAATGTACCATCTTCACCAGTTACCTTCGTCATCACATCTTCTGTAACCTCTTTACCATTACCATCTTTGATTCTTTGTAATGTAAACATTGTATTAGGAATCACAGCGTCATCTTCGATATCTTTCTTCACGATATGAAGTGTTCTTTGATATGGCTGATTTTTAACTTCTACGCTAATTACGTCAGGCTGTGTAATTATACCAGCTGTATCCTTGCCAGCAATAGTGAAGAATGTTTTATTATTCTCAGGCAACTGATATCCATCCTGTGTCTTTGTTTCCTGAATATAATATTTACCTGCTTCTAGTCCAGCTGATAATTCTTTAGAGCCTTCACTGTACCAATTGCCATCCTTATCTGTTGTAAGATTTTGTGCAATCAATTTACCATCTGCATGATATAAATCAAAGACTACATCAGATAAAGCAACACCCTGATCACTTTGTTTTTCAATCTTAACGTGCCCTTTCACAAGCTCATCTGTCATGATAATCGTCTGGTTTTCAACAGAACCTTCTTTGTTATTTATACTCAGTTCACCTTTTCCATCCATAGTAAACTGAATAGGATTTGCAGTGATATAACCATAAGGTGTTTCTACTTCTTTCAACCAATATGTACCCTGTGGCAACATCTTGATTGTATGAATATCTTTATCCGTTGTCCAGCTGTATGGTTCTTCATTTCCTGCTTCACCATTAGTGTCCGCATATATTGCAAGTTTTGCGCCAACAACTACTTCTCCTTTAGCATTTACTTTTTTAAAGTTTGCGGTTGTCTGTACATTGGTGATCTGTAAATGTAGAGAGTCTTTAGATAATGCCACGTTATCACTTTTATGATATTCCACATTATCAAGAGTTCCCTGACGTGTAATATCAAAGGTGATTGCACTATGTAAATTGATATATGGACTATTCTCCATTTTGGATTCTTCCAGCGTATAAGATTTACCAGCTGCTAATTCTTTTGCAAGAGGTTGTCTACTATTACGATCAATCAATACACCTTCAGCATTGCTAATAACTGCCCATTCATTACCATCTGAATCCGTTAGTTTGAATAATTTATCTTTAATCTTGTTTCCAGCATCATCCACCTTCACAATATCAAACTTCAATGCATGATCTGTAAATACATTATCCATTTCTTTACCATTAACACTCCATGAAACGATACCATCTTCATTTACAGTTAATGTACGGTCTTCTTCATAGGAATAACCATTCAACGCTTTTTCTTCATGAACGATATAGGTATTTCCTTGTAGTAGATAACCATCCAACACAATTTCACCATTATCATTTGTGATTAAAGGCTGTTGTTCAGGTGTTTTAAGAAATTTTGAGTCTTCCGCTGGTTTAATAGTGAATTCAACACCACTTTGTAGATTATTCTTATCATCTTTCTTTACTAATGTAGCAGTAATTGGATTATCCTTTACAGTAATCATATTTGCTTTTAAAACGAAATGTTGCTCATCCCATGTACCAACGTTTTTGATTGCTCCATACTCATTCATTTTAAATCGTACAGTGTCAACTACACGTTGATAGCCATCTGGTGCTTTGGTTTCAGATAATTCATAAGTATGACCACCAATCAAAACACCTTCTAATGTTATAACCTGTGAATCTTGATCATTCAAAACACTTTCAATCAATTTATTATGCTCATCAGCATCAAAGTCTTCTGTAACATCTTTAATTGAGAAAGTAGCTCCGGATAATTTATTACTATTCATATCCGTTTTTTGAATAATTACACTATTCTTTTGATTTGTGAGAACTTCACCATCTATGGAACTTACAGAAAGCGTTTTACTATCAATAGTAAATTTGTGTTCTTTAGCATCAAGTTTATAACCATTTGGTGCTTTGGTTTCTACTAATGTATACTCTCCCCATGAAAGATTATCTACTGATATTTTTCCATCTTTATTCGTTGTTAATATTTTGGAATATTTATTTGGTCCCGTTAATGTGAATTCTGCGTCTTCTAACACTGTTTTCTTATCACTATCAACTTTTATCAATTCCATTTTTCCAGTCTTTCTAATATTCTCAATTACAATCAGATTATTTTCGATAGTACTATCTCCAACTTTTAAAGTACCATCTGTCTGAACAGTAAACTCTTTTACTGGATCTTTTGGAACTTCATAACCTACAGGTGTTACAACTTCTGTAATCTGATATGTATGTCCTTGAACTAGATATTTAAAATCATATAAACCATTCACCGTAGTAAATTCTTTATTAGTTTTTGCAGTAACATCATATAAATTGAATGTTGCTTCTATAGGTTGCTTATTTGTTGCATCGATTTTCTTAAGTGATGCTGTAATTGGAGTATTCTCTACGATAACTTTTTTATCATCAGTAGTAGTAGAGCTATTAGAAATATCCGTAATTGTACCATCTTTTTTTACTGTAAATGTAATATCAGGTGCAAGAATGTATCCATCAGGTGCTTTGGTTTCAGTTAATGTATATTTATTTCCGCCAATCAAATTCCAGTTAGAGCTGTATAGAGAAAGATTTCCTTCATCATCAGTTTTTAACCCTGTAATTTCTGATTCAGTAGTATTAGCAAATGTACCTTTTAATGTGAATTCAGCATTTGCTAATACTTTATTTGTATCTTTTTCTTTTTTCAACAGATCAATTTGAATTGGAGCGTTCTTAAATATCACAGTATTATCTTTTAAAGCAATCGTATTATCTGCATTATTTTCAATACTTACTTTACCAGTTTCATCAAATTTTATAATTGGTTGTTTATCCGACATTATATAACCATTTGGTGCTTGGGTTTCTATGATAGTGTACTCAACATTAGGTTTTAATTGAAGTTTAATTGCATCTGATAAAGTTTTTGTTCCTTCACCATCCACAAACTCACCTTTAATACTAAATTCAGCACCAGTTAATTCATTTTTTGATAAATCTTGTTTTTCAATATGCAGAATAATAGGTAAATCTGTGACTTCATTAGTTGTTTCATCAATATCGCAATTTTGTGGATTACTTAACGTAACTGTTCCATCTGTATCTGAAATATTTAATTGGAAACTTCCTTTACGATAACCAGCAGGTGTTTTAGATTCTTCTACTTGATATGTTCCAGATAATAGTTTATATACATCGCCATCTTTATATAGATATGGGATATTTCCTTTTTTCTCATCCAATGTTTGATTTCCATTGCTATTTGTTAATACATAATTACCGTCTTTATATGTCAGATAAGCAACTTCTGTATTACCATCTTTTACAGTAAATTCTGCATCTGTCAATGGTTGTCCACTATTACCTAATTTCGTCAAAGAAACCTTAGAACGTATAATAGGATCAATAAATGTTTGATCATTTGAATTACTAACAGTAATTTCACTTTGATTTTTACCCTCGTTCACTAGCCATGCAGTACCACCATGAGAAGCTGTATCACTATCATCGTTTAAATCAAAATCTACTTCATCTTGTACAACTTCGTATCCATTTACTGTAGATATTTCTTTAATTGTATAGCTTCCATAATATAGACGTTTATTGATTTGTTCTCCATTTTCATCTTTACCTATTAATCTTCCATCTTTATAATCAAAATTACCATTAGAATTT
The DNA here is from genome assembly GCF_003433845.1 of Absiella sp. AM09-50. Lineage (NCBI taxonomy): Bacteria > Bacillati > Bacillota > Erysipelotrichia > Erysipelotrichales > Erysipelotrichaceae > Amedibacterium > Absiella sp. AM09-50. Next base: position 21,872 of record NZ_QVFI01000033.1, on the reverse strand, counting down.
GTAGTGGCGTAGATAAGTGGTGTAGTTTTATTTTCATTTCTAGTAGATATCAAGAATTTGGCGCCAGCTAATGGTTGACTATAATCTTTTTTAGTATAGCTATTTCCATCTAATTCACCATATATCTTATTGATTTGTATTTGTGCGAATTTACGTTGATTCACAATATTATAAGTTTTGTTAGTAGAGTTAATACTACTCCATTGACTTTCATCAACTGAAGCATAATGATCATTAGTTAAAGTTTCTTTAAAGGTATCAGTAAATTTCACATCAACACTTGTTTTTGTGATATTGATATGGATTGCGACCTTATTATGGTCATCCTGTAAATCACTTACTCCACTATTTTCAATTAATAAATAATCACCTACAGGTATATTAGATAAAGTGAAATCACCATTATCATCTGATGAAACTTCATTATTCAAATATGGATAATAAGATCGAATATCATCTGATACACGTAATTCAGTAAGTGTAGATGTATTAGTGATTGCCTCTGAACTTCTTCGATATAGTTTAAATTTCACATTACTTAATGAATTGTTATCTTGATCTTGTTTATGGAATTTCACATTTGTTTTGTACAATTGATTTTGTACATTACCTAAATTCAAGCTAAAAGTATGTATACTTGCATCATAGGTAACTTCTCCACGATTCATTGATATTTCAGATGTATATTTTTCAAAATCTGGTAAATCCGTTATTTCTTTACAAACGTAATCACCATATTCTACATTAACAAACTCCACTTTTCCTAAAGAATCAGAAGTGGCATTATATACTGGTTCACTTGCTACAATACCATTAATCTTACGATATAGACCAAATTCAACACCTTCTAAAGTTTTATCATCAATACCAGTTAAACCTGTGTCATTGTTGTTCATAACCTTAGTTAACGTTACAGTCCCTTTTTCAGGTGTATTGTATAATGTACTATTGTTATTATTTGCAGTATCCAATAAAGGATTAATACTTATCTCTGCTTTCTTTCCATTATACGCTGTTCCATTATCATCATAAAGTTTATTATTTTTATCTTCCACTTCTTTTACAGTAACTTTATATTCATTAGAATTTTCATCATATCCATCTTTCTTTATTTCTTTTAGCGTATATTCACCTACAGGTATATTTGCGAATGTAACTGTTCCATCATCGCCTGATGTTGCTGTATTTGCATAACCAGCATTTGTAGTAGTTGAAGTATCAGCTGTTAAAGTAAATTCTACATCAGCTAATGGCTCTTGATTTCCTTTTACAATATTATGATCAGCTTCTTCACCATCTTGATATTGTACAAATTTTTTAAATATAAGATTTCCTCTAACATAATCGTTTTTCAGAATATTATTCGTTTGATCATACGTTAAACCGTTTGCATTTGTACCATTTTGTAGTTCAAAATTATATTTACTGTTGTTATCTATTGAAACAGTTAAGTTGAATTTTCCTCCAACGTTGTAATAAGTATTTGACTTAATTTCAGTTAATTCATACGTTCCAGGATCAAGTGCATCAATTGTAACTTGTCCATTGTTATCTGTATGAAATATGCGATCTTTAATTTTCCCATTTAAATCTCCAGTACCGTGAAGTAAGAAACTATATCCTTCCCCAGCTGATTTATAATTTGCAACTGTTCCATCTTTCTTTAAAGTATCTGGAATTTGTTTTGTGAATGAGAATTTTGCTGTATCTAATGGAGTGTTCTCAACAACAATTTCATGCACTGGTTCAATTTTATCACCGGCTTTACCATAACGAATATTAATGACTTTTCTATTATCAATATAAAACTCTTTATTCAATTCATCATCAGAATGTGTGGCAATATCCATGAAGTAAAAATAAACTGGTTCTGCATTCTTTATGTATCCTAAAGGTGCTTCTGTTTCTTCTAATTTATATACGATATTGTCCTTATTCATAATATTTAGAAAATAAGCCATACCTTTTGTTGATAGATTAAGTTTCGTATATTTGCTTATTGGAGTACTATTTATTTTCCAAGTGCTATCACTTCGATTCGTGATTTCATATGCAGATATCTGAAATTTAGCATCATTCAATAACAAATTAGCATTATTTGGTATATTTGTACTATTACTACTTACTTTACGAATCGCAACCTTAGGTCTAGGGCTATTTTGCGCCATATCCTTAAAATCATAGCTTCCATCATATCCACCATCACTTGTATTAGAATTGTCAACTTGGTTTCCTTTTCCATCATCTAAATAAACTTCATTTGCTATTTCTGCTCCTGTTGCAGCTTCATTTAGATAAGTAGTAAAAGTAAGCATATAAGTATTTTTATTATCCTGATCACCAAAATCAATAGAGAAACTTTCATAACCCTCAATCGTGATACTATTTTTTAATTGATCCGTTACATCAGTTTTATTTTCTGTATTAATACTTCCATCTGGATTCATCTGTATTTGATGAATTTTCACACTATCTTGATCTAATTCGTGTATTAACGGTTTATCATCCAGTTTTAAATTTTCAACAAACTTTAAACCTTTTAAATTTGCATGTCCTTTATTAATATAAATTGTCCACGCAATACTACCATCATCTGGATTATAGATACCACCCTTATCCATTCTATTTGGTTTTACTGGAACATTAGCTGCATCTGATGCATTCGTGATTTCGACTGGTGCAACATCTTCACTACCTATAATTTTTCCTGTTAAAACAACATTATTTTCAAATATTTTATCTTTATTCAATTCAGCTTTATCTTCAGAACTATCTTTTTTATATATTGTGTTTAACACATCCGTATTATCTAATTGCGTTGTAAATGTTAAAATATAAGTCTTTCCTGAAATATCGTTTAGATCAAATTTTACTACATCAGTACCTACATCTGGACTCAATGACTCTGTAGTTTCGTTACCATTACGATCTACTATTTTCACACTTTCAAGCTTATCAAAACTAGTATTTTTTTCTAAGGTGTCAGTTACTAATGCATCTTTGATATCTAATTTATTTGGATTTACAGTTACTTTCCATTTGAATAAATGATTTTTATAATCATAACCACCTACTGCATCTTTAATAATCAATGTATTATCTATTTTAATTTCAGCTTCTGTAATAGTGTTTACATTCTTACCATTTACTGTTGCATTAATTTTTGCTTTATTGACAATTCCTATGCCTTTTCCTTGTACAGATAAAACATTTGGATCTTTTAAAACTGCTTGGATTCGATAAACGCGATATTGATTATCCGATAATTCTGGCATCTTAATTGTTAATTTCTTTGTTGAAGTATCTGCATCAGTAAATGTATAATCACTATTCAATACAAGCTTCTTTTCATCAATTTTTGTTGAAGTTGCACGCTCATATTCTGTATAAGATATTTCAAAAGTACTTAAATCATAAGCACCTTTTGGAAACATGTCATCTATGGTAACATCTGTTCCATTTAATGCTTTTACTTCAGCACCCATTTTATTGACTTCTAAATGCCAAACAACATTCTGGGTCAATGGATCATAGCTGATACCTTTTTTTTGCATTACATCAATATTTGTATTCACATCTTTACTAAATGTAACATCATCCCATGGAACTGGATTAGGTCCTATTCCATCTGTATTTTCCCATAATAGATTAACAATATTTCCTATATTTTTATTTCCTATTACGTTAGGATATTTTTCTAAAAAATCACTCATGGAATTACCATGTAAATTTAATTCAGTATTATAACGTACTTTTATTTCTTTACTGTCATCACCACCATGATATTTATCAAAAGGAATAATTAAGACGAATTGTTTTTCTTTTTGCTCATCATCTTCATAATCATTATTGTTTCCATTATCATAAATATAATAGAAAGGTTTATATCTACGGACATTTTCACATATATCTTTCCTGATTTTTTCTACACTTAGTTCTCCAAATGGAATTTTAACATTTTCTATTTTTTCAAGATCATCGATAGGATAAGAATCATTTCCTATAGTGATAGACGTACCAGATAAAAGTTTATGATCAGAGAATACAAATGTATCAACTAAATATCCTTCTTTAAATGTTGGAAGTTTGGTATTAGCTGTTATTGTCCAATTAAAACGTGTACCATTTACATCTTGTTGTTGTCCATCTTTTTTCAAAAAGTAGACTTTCATTTTTGTTGAAACTTCTTCAGATGTAGCCAAATCATTTTTCATATCTTCATCCATCAAAGATGCTTTGTTCATAAATGTTTGATCAAGAGAGCCATTATTAATTAATGACTGATAAGTATTTTCATTTAGCTCTAAAACTACCTTATATGATGCAGTGGTAGAATTTTCAAGAATATCTTCAGCAGGAATCTTATATGTTAACTGTTGTGGCTCAATGACATTTCCTTGTTGATCTTTTACTAAGTTAAAATCTCTAGGTTGATTATCTGTTTTACATATTAATTCTTTTACTTTTAAACCTGAAGGAATATTATCAACTAATTGTTTTCCAACTAATGTTTCTTTAGAGTCATTTGCTTTCAAATCAATTGTATATTCTATTTTAGGTTCTATTACACTTAATGGTGCGTCTTTTTCAATAGAATATTTTGGAACAGATGATGAACCATCTTCACCATCAGAACTACCTATTTCTTTTAATACTAATTTTTCATTTTCAAATTCTACATCTTTTGGTTTATCAGTTAATTCTACATCACTATTTAGTTCTGCTTCAACATTAGCAGTAGCAAAAACTCCTTGTGATTTATACATTTCATAATCAAACTTGATATGTACTACACCATCTTCAATCCAATACCCTCCAATTTTAATTCCATCTTGGTTTTTTAATTCATTTGGTTTTTCTTCGCTATCAACATCTTTTCTAACGAAATTATCCCCTAAATCAAAGGTATATTCTAATTTAGCAATTTTCGCTATTACTTCTGGTGTATTAAGAAAATCACTTACTGCTTTTTCATATGCATCATAATCATCTGATAATACCGGTGCACCTGGAAATCCTAAAACTTGTTCAAAAGTTTCATATAAAAAATCATCATTCAAACTAGCAGAAATACTGAATTTTACTGTCTTATCCTTGCTAGTAATTGTATACCCGCCATTCTTATTTATAACACTGATTTTCACAGATTCAAACCCATCTGGCAAATCTGTTACAAAAGTTTGTTTATAAGGACTGCTTGATGCTAACGTCTGTAAGATTTTATCCTGTACATTTGATGGGAAAATACGCACTGTACTGATTAAAGCTTGTTTAATGGTAGTATTTGGTTTTAAATTGCCATCCTTTTTCACTTCATCTTTAACGTTTTCCGTTGGTTTTTCTTTATCTGTTTTCTCAACTGTTTCTTCTTTTGGTTGTGTGTTCGCTTCTGTTTTATCATCAGAAACTGGTTCATCTTTTGTTGGTTCAGTCTTTGGTTCTTCTTTTGGCTGTTCCTCTTTTGGTTCTTCTTTCTTTACTTCTTCTGTTTTCTGGACAGGCAAAAGGATAGAAAGATTTTTATTTTCTTCCTGTAATGGGAAAGTGATGGTTGTTAAATCTTTTTGATCCTTTGGTAAAGAGAATGTAATAGGGAGTATCGCAAATACTTCACTCATATCCTCTTTTGTGATAGCTTGTGTGAATGTGATATGCAAGATATGTTCTTTATCTAACGTATATTCGCCAATCTGGATCTTTTTATCTTCTTCACGTAATCCGTTTTCCTCGTATACTTTTTGATCATATGTAAAAATTGCGACTGGCTCTTTTACTTCATCAATCACGAATTCTTTTGGCAACGTAATGGATAAAGTATCTCCTTTTTGAAGATAATGTTCATCCGTTACTTCAGATATTTGAAGTGTAAAAAGCAGTTGCAGTTCTTTGATTGTTTCTGCATCTGTTTTACTTAAATCCAGAGTATCATCTTTGGATTTGATCATGGCAGGTTTTTCTTCGTTTCCTTTTACAAGAATTGAGTCGATCTGCCAATTTAACAGTTCTGTTTGTTTGCTTAAATCTTGTGCCCCTCTTAATTCTTTTTCTGGTTCTTTTTCTTCTTGTTGAACCTCCTGTGGTTCGTCGGTGGTTTCCGTTGTATGTTCAATATCACTATTTGGTTCTGCAAACAACATATTGTTTGGCATCATGGATAAAACCATTAGCATAATGATAAAAAAGCATGCAAATGATTTCCACACTTTATGATATATCATACTCCTTCGTCTTTTACTTTTTTTCATAGATGTTCCCTCCTGTATCCTTTCACAAAAAATATAGCATAGGTAAAATAAAAAAAGAAAAATTATGTCAAAAAAAACTATTTACAATGTGATGTATATGTGATAATAAACAATTATTAGATTTGTAAGGTCATAAATGAACAAAAAAAGTAGAATGATTTGTATATTTACACTAAATCATTCTACTTTTCGTATATTTTATGAATTTTCTTTCTGATAAATGGTGAAACCATTTTTACCGTTTTTCTTTGTTTGATATAACGCGCGGTCTGCGTTTTTATATAATTGTTCAAAGTCAGTTCCTGCATCAGGTGCTATCGCTACACCAATACTTGTGGATATTGGACAAACGACGTCTTTCTCCAGATAATTGTGATGAAGAACCTTTACCAATTGTGCACCTTTTCTTTCCACTTGTTCATAATTATGCACTGGTATGAATGCGACAAATTCATCGCCGCCAATTCTTCCCACGATATCCTGTTCATTAAACTGATTTTTCAAAATATGCGCAAAATCTGCGATTACATGATCTCCTACTGCATGTCCAAAACGATCATTAACCAGTTTAAATGCATCAATATCTAAGATAAAGAATGCGAATAATTGTTCAGGATGCTGATGCAGCATCTGGATGATTTTATCCTGTGTTGTCTTTTTATTATATAAAGAACTCAAATGATCTCGTTCAAGATTTGCCAACAGTTTTTTCTCTTGTGTCTTTTGAGCATCAATATTTTGACGATAAGAGAACATTCTAACGGAATTATCCTCTTCCCATGTGAAGATACGGGCAGTGATACGCATCCAGTAATATCTTATACCATCATCACTGATCATGAAATCATAGGTCAATGATTCTATGCCGTTCTTATATGCATCTAACACATTTTCCGGACTGAATGTTTTTATATATCCTTCCTGATATTCTTCTTTAATCTGTTCTCTAGCAACAATTTTTAATGCCTCATCATAAGGGGTTCCTTTTGGTACACATAAATCTTCAAAGAATTCTTCTGTTTCAATATTGCCAAAGCAATTATGTGTGATATCCAATTCAATGATATTCTGGAACATTTGTTCCGTTGCTTTTTGGAAGATATCCCGATGTTCTTTTTCATGTTTTTGAGTCATACGCACAATCGTATGGTTATATTTTTTAATGATATTGGTAATAATGACCAGTACACAGGTGATAACCGCAATAATAACAAGGAATCCTCCAATGATCTGGCCGTTTAAATTCTCCTGTAATTGTGAAGTATCATGGTCAATCAATAGATACCATTCTAGATTATCAATATAGCGACTGACTAAATATCCTCTTCTTTTACCTGAATGATACCAAAAATCCTGCATATTGGAATCTTTATTCAGTATATCCTTCTTTAGTTGCTGAAAAACATCATTTTGAAAAATATTTTTTTCTTTATATGCCGTGTCTGTGGAAGATATTTCTATTGTGCCTTGTGCATTGATCAAATACGTATCAATACCATATTCAGTTTCATATTTTGCCAATAGATTTTGTAAGTTTTTTACTCGAAATCCCACACCAACAACACCAATTGTTTCTTTATTTTCTCCCTTAATGGCACAGTTGATAAACACTGTGATATCATTGTTTGCATTTGCGACTTCATCATTATCGATTTTAATGCCATATTCAGCTTTACTGTTTAAAAAATCATAATACCATTCATTTTCTGGATTATCTTTTGTTAAAATACGATCAAGACCATTGTAGTAATAATATCTGCTTGTTTCTTTTGATACCAGAAAAACAGAATCATAACCATATTTTATACGATATGCATTTAAATAATCCCGCATTTGTTTAATATAAGAATCATCATCTTTTTTCAAAGCTTCTTCACCAAGGAAATCTTTTAATAACACATCATTCGCCATCGTCATGGATACATTGATTGGTTTTGAGAAGATTGTATCAATGTTATGATAAATCCCTTCCGATGTCAGATTAGATACCTCTTCAATATCTTTTTGAAAAATCTGTTTATTTGAATGATAACTGATAATTGATGTTATGAAAAATCCCAAAATGATGATGATACATATAAATAGATTTGTTTTCAACAGCACCTTTTCCTTCATATTATCATTTCCCTTCCTAAAAATAATCATTCTTATTGTATCATATATTAGTGTATAATAGTTATTTTTAGAATATTTAGTAAAATTAATCTTGTTTTGTCCCGTCAAAAAAAGACATAATTGTGAAATCAGCACATAAGCTTTATTGGTGATAACATGTTATTTCATACATTTATATTAGTATTTCTTGCCGAAATGGCAGATAAAACACAGCTTATGATGATGGCCTTATGCAATCGTTATAAGACGCGCAATGTAGTCATTGGAATGGGACTTGGTATCTGTATGATATCTGCTTTATCTGTATGCGCTGGTGATTTAATTGGTGATTATATTCCTATCAAAGTTGTAAAAATGGCAGCTGCGATGATGTTTTTGGGTTTTGGCTTATGGAATCTTAGAGATGGTAAAGAGGAGGAAGGAAAAGATATTTCCGTTCGTTTTCCTGTATTGTCCATTGCTTTTACCTTTATGCTTGCGGAATTAGGGGATAAAACACAACTTGCGACCGTTGCCCTTGCGGCTGATCATATGGATGCACATATGGCTGTCTTTCTGGGTGGTGCTTTCGGCTTATTCCTTGCAAATCTAATTGGTATCTTTGCGGGTAAATTAATATTCTCACATGTAAGTCAAAATACTGTAAAAGTAGGCAGTTCTTATTTCTTTCTGTTATTTGGTTCTATTACTTTATTTGAAGCTGTCACGGTTTCATTACCGGTGATTGTCATTTACAGCATCTTTTTGATCACGATTGCTTATTTAATTTATGTACATGCCAGAAAAACTTCTTTATCATAGCGCATATTTCTATTCATCCGTGATATAATAGAAAATGATGAAAAAAAGGAGTTTTTTTATGAAAGAATGGTCGTTAGATATCCTGTATAAAGGATACGATGATCCTGAATTTACACAGGATCTGGATAAGCTTACAAATTTAATTAATGAAATCAAAGAATACAGCAAATCTTTGACTCGCGATGATGAAGTGAAAACACTTTGTACCATGATGGATTTATTAGAACGTTTACAATTATTAGAATATCCGCTATTCGTATATGTGAATTTGCGTCAAAGCACGGATACAACAGATGTAGAAACTTCAAACTATCAAACACGTTTGATGGCACTGACTGCTTCTATCAGTAAAGCGATTTCTATCTTTAACCGCTATATTGCGGAAACAGAAGCATTAGATGCTTATATCGAAGAAAATGAACAGTTGCATGCTTATGCTTATTTATTGAAAAGCACGAAACGTGATGCAAAATATCAGTTGAGTGATGAAGTGGAAGATGTCATTTCCAAGATGGATTTAAATGCCGGCAGTGCCTGGTCTAACTTGCGTGAATTTGTGACTTCTACCATGAATGTGGTATATCGTGGAGAAGACAGTAATCTGTCCGCTGTAAGAAATCTTGCCTATGATGGAGATCCACAGGTTAGAAAAGATGCCTATGAAGCAGAACTTACTTCTTATGAACAGGTTAAAGATAGTATTGCTTTTGCTTTAAACAGTATCAAAGGACAAGCAAATACGATTAGTGAATTACGTGGCTATACTTCCCCATTAGATATGACGTTACATCAATCCCGTATGAAAAAAGAAACATTAGATGCCATGTTTACAGCGATGAAAGAATATTTCCCTAAATTTCATGCATATTTAAAACAGAAAGCAAAATTACTGGGACATGCAAATGGGCTTCCTTGGTATGATTTATTTGCACCACTTGGTGAAAATCATAAACGTTATAGTATCGATGAAGCAAAACAATATCTGTTAGATCATTTCAGACCATTTGCGGATGATATGGCAGATATGATGGAGCGTGCATTTGATGAATCATGGATTGATTTCTATCCGAAAAAAGGAAAAGTCGGTGGCGCCTTCTGTGAAAACCTTCCATTTGTGAAACAAAGCCGTGTCTTAACCAATTATGATGGCTCATTAGGTGATATTGTGACGCTGGCGCATGAGCTAGGACATGCTTATCATGGCTTGATGATTGAAGATCACCGTCCATTAAATTGGGATTATTCAATGCCAGTGGCAGAAACAGCAAGTACATTTAATGAAAATATCATTATGAATGCGGCAATTGATGCTGCTGATCATGATGAAAAAATCGTATTAATTGAAACACAGCTGCAGGATTTAACTCAGATTATGTGTGATATCTATTCTCGTTTCTTATTTGAACAGGAAGTATTTGAAAGACGTAAAAATGAATTCTTAAATGCTGAAGAATTAAAAAACATTATGCTGGAAGCACAGAAAGAAGCGTATGGAGATGGACTTGATCCAGAATATTTGCATCCATATATGTGGATCAATAAGTCACATTACTATTCTGCTGATTTGAATTTCTATAACTTCCCTTATGCATTTGGCGGTTTATTCGCAAGAGGTCTAGTTGTAAAATATCAGGAAATGGGCGATGCCTTTGTGGATAAATATCGTGAAATGCTAAAAGCCACAACAGTGATGGATGTGGAAGAAGTAGCTGATATCATGGATATTGATTTAACAGATATCAACTTCTGGAGAAGTGCATTGGATACAGCTGCCAAACGTATTGATGAATTCTTAGAATTAACAAAATAAAAAAATAGCGCAAGCCTTTGTGAAAAAGGAATTGCGCTATTTTTTTAGATGATATTTTTCTGAATTATTTTTCAATATTTTAATATGATAAATAAAAAACGATTTTCAAAGATTCAATCCCTGAAGTTATCTATCGGTTTCCATAATTCGTAAGTTGGATGTGGTGTTGTTCAATAAATTTTATCAACTGCTTATCGCATAAAACATCCAATTCTTTTACACGAGCTGTATGATAACTTGATGAACGATATAATTCTAAATCACAATATCCAGGATGCGTCATAATTTCAATATTTTCTTCCTTGTGTGATGCAAGTAAAGAAATCAAAGCTTCAACCGTAGCAGTTTGATCATAAAATCCTGTCACAAATGTGAAATCAGAATATCTTCTCATTGGAAGAGCATATTCTTTCGCCAGTTTTTCTGATATAGGCAACATTCCTTTTGCATCATGTACACTATGATGAGAATCAAGATGATCTGGTTTTTTATGAAATATATCAATAAATTTTTCTATTTGCGCTTTAAATTCTTCATATACTTCTTCAGGCTTTATTTGATCAAGTGTTTCATAGAATTGCTTCTTATTTTTAAAATATCCGTTGTTTAATGTTAAAGAGGGTGCACCGGTTAAAGATTTACCAAGTGTCAAGGTTAAATGAACCCCCATTCCCAAATCAGGTAAATCTTCAATCAATTCTGCACCATAAGCGATATATGGCATATTCGTTAATACGGTAGTAGAGCGTATGATTCCATTCTTATATCCATAAATAATGCCTTCTGTTACTCCTTTGGTATAGCCAAAATCATCTGCATTGATTATTAATTTCATTGTGATCTCCTTTCTTAAAGCCAGCTTTGGGCAATTGTGATAATAAATGGTAGTGTAATCATTGATAATATTGTGGATAAACATATCGTTTTGACACTATATAAATATTCTTTATCATATAAAGAAGCAAAAATTGCGATATTACTGCCTACCGGCGCACTTGCGGCGATTAGGATGGCCAAACGTATTTCCTTAGATATAAATGGAAATAAGCGCATCATACATAATGTAAACAATGGTATAATCAGCAATCGTACCATACTTGAAAAAAACAATTTTTTATCATGAAACATGGATAAAAATGATATCTGTGCCAAATATACGCCACTAATCAACATAGCCAAAGGAGTATTTAACCCAGCAACTGCCTGTAACAGGGTATTTCCCATTTCCGGCATCGGCAGCTTGCAAAAGAAAATTACACAACCAAGGATGGTAGATATCACAATGGGATTCATGAACAGTTTTTTAAATGAAATAACTTGTTGATCCTGTGTCATAATAAATAAGCCATAGGTCCATTGCAAGATATTTAACAAAGCAATATATGCGGCTATATAAAACACTGCATTTTCACCAATTGCGGCTTGTACCAATGGAATACCAATAAATCCGGCATTAGAAAAACAGGACGCAAAGTTATCTAATGGATGAACCTTTTTGAATAATAGATAAGATATCGTTATCGCAAGTAATAAGGATAATACAGATAGCATAGCGGATAAAAACAATCCCTGTACCCGTATATCCGTTTTTTCTACGCAAAAGCTTTTTATGATCACAAGTGGAATCACTACATATAATAATAAGTTTCCAAATTCTTTAGAGCCTTGTACGGTAAGCTTTTTACGTTTATAAAGCATTACACCAATCAACATGAATATAAACATCATAATGATTTGTTTTAATAAAATCATACCAATTTCCATAATTACCTCCCAGAAATAAAGAACCCAGCTTACCAGCAAGCTGAGCCCTTTTTCGTTTTATGCTTCTTCCTGTGCTTCCTTTGCCAGCAGCTGTTTATCATATGTTTTCAAGAATGGGAAAACAATAAAGCAGTCAACAACCAGCAGCGCAAACCATACAATGATCGTTTTCCAATCCATCGTTGCCAAGAATGCCTGTAAAGGTCCTGGCACTGTAAATGGCAATGTCACAAAGAAACGTCCAATAATATTTGCGTCCATCAATAAATATGCTACAGAGAAATTTAACATGGAACAGATCAATAATGGCATATATGTAAATACATTTAATACTGTAGGAATACCGAAAATCATTGGTTCATTGATATTAAACAAAGTAGGTATCAGTGCAACACGAGATACACTCTTCATCTGTGCAGATTTACACATCAACAACATGACGATTAACATTGCCGTATAGGTAATCCAGTTTCCAAACACACTATTGACTGCACCAGAGAAAATCTGTGGTAAAGGTAAATTATTTGCATATGCATCAGCATTTAAAGCCAATCCCATTGTTGTTATTGGACTAACAACTACGGAAACCATGTTTGCACCATGAATACCAAAGAACCAGAAGGTTGTCATTAAGAAGTTGATCAGTAAAATACTTGGTAAACTTCCTGATGCTGAAATCAATGGCTGGAATAATTTATAGATCAGCATTGTTAATCCACCACCAGTAAGATCAGTACTTAACATATTTAAGAATAAAAATAAAATAACATTAAATCCTAATGGTAATAATACGTTAAATGGTGCGGCAACATTTGGAGGTACTGCTGCAGGCATCTTAATACAAATATTCTTTTTGATAAAGAAACGGTTGATTTCCACAACAATAATCGCAATTAATAAACCAGTAAACATTGCGCCAGCACCCAGTTGACCTGCCTGGATCGTTGCTCCATCAGGAAAACCTGCGATACATAAGAATACAAGCAATGCGGCAATCATATTATTAATACCATCCATTTCATATGATTTTGCCAAACGATAAGATACACCAGCTACAACGTATATAGAAATAATTCCAATCGTTAAGTAATAAGGTATCATCAGTGTTGCGTTATAGGTTGCAGCCCAAGACTGCCAGCCTAATAATAATCCATTGAAGAAGTTTGTATTTTCTAATCCAGCAGGTACTGGAGGAATAGCAAGTATCATTGCAAGACCTCCAATAATTGTTAATGGGATTAAAATAGACATCCCATCACGAATGGCTGCCATATGACGCTGATTTCCCAGTTTTGTAGCGAACGGCAATATTTTTTCTTCCATAAACCCCTGGAATCTATCCATAATTCCTTGTTTTGATTCAGACATAAAAATCCTTTCTCTCCTTTCCAGCTATTTGCTGAAGTTTCCTAAATCGGTTATTTGATAACGCTTCTTATGTGCACCTAAGAAATGTTATCGCTTCCAACCACAATTACAGTCTAGCATATTTGAATGAACCATTCAATACTTTTTTTAATTTTTTTGAATTATATTTGCATTTTGCTTTTTCATGTGTTTTAATATTAGTGAAGAAAGGAGAGATAAAAGTATGAAGACTAGTTTCTTTAAACGGGATGTAACTCCTGATAGATCTTGCAGAATGGGAGGTTACGATAGAAAACAAAAAAGTACTGGAGTTTTAGATCCTATACAGGTGAATTATATGAGTTTAGAAGTTGATCAAAAAGTGATACTGTTTGCGATGATTGACTGTATTTGTCTTGAAAAAAGTTTTGTAGAAGAAATTCAGGAAGAAGTATCTAAGATTATTGGTATTGCAAAGCATCAAATCATCATCAGCTGTATTCATACACATTCAGCCCCCTGTTACTTTAAATTGACATTTGAATCGGTTCCGGCTGAAACAGCGTTGACCCAAAACCTAAAAGAACAAATAAAAAAAGATCTGTTATATTGTCATCAGCACATGCAAATAAGTACTTTACAATATGAAACTTGTATGATAGATGGACTATATGGCAATCGTAATGTAAAAGATGGCTGGAGTGATAAATCATTTCATGTATTAAAATTCTTTCATAACAATCAATTAATCGGAAGCTTTGTAAATATCAGTACACATCCTACATTACTAAATGGCAATAATCTTTTATTGAGTGCTGATTTATTAGGACATGTACGAAATCAATTAGAAGAACAACTACAAGCTCCTGTTTTTATCAGTAATGGCACATGTGGAGATGTTTCCACCAGATTTTATCGAGATGGTCATGAAGATTTAGATCAGATTGCGCACGCGATTCTCCAACAATATAACCAGAAAAAAACAACAGAAAACATCACTTTAGATCAATGTGAACTTAAAGATATCGCATACGATAGTACATCTGATTTTAAAAATGATCCAATTCATTTATCGATTAGAAAACGTGTTGAAGCTGATGATACAAATCCCATGAAAGATTTATTTTTACATAAATGTGATATCAAAGAAGCTATGGGAAAGTTTACCTTGCAACTTCGTTCATTGATTATCGATTATGGTAACATCATGATAATTACTTTACCTGGGGATATTTTAAGCGCATTTGGAAAAAAAATAAAAGCGGCTTTTCCAAATAAAATTGTCATTTTTATCTGTTATAGTGGAAATTATTGTAACTATTTTGTCCCTGAAGAAGAATATGGAAAATATTTTGAAACATTTAATTCAAGACTTCAAATTGGAGAAGCTGATAAGTTCATTCAAAAAATCATTAATCTAGCTAAATGAGATATTTATATTGATTTAAACAAACGAATCAGTTATGATGAATCTGGTGATGAAAAATGAATCCTTATGAATTAATTGATTTAAAGAAAAGCTCGTTTACAAAAACCGATCTGCATATCGTAGATCTGGTCACAAAAAATGCGGATGCAATTTTCCGTAACGCAACCATTACAAATCTTGCGAAAGAATATGGCATCTCACAAGCCTCATTAACTCGTTTTATCCAAAAGCTGGGTTATCCATCTTATAGTGAATTTAAATTCGATATTTATCGAAGTGAAAAACAGTCATTAACAAATGAAGGCGGCAGCGAAAGTATTTTAGAGTCTTACAGCAATCTTATACTGCAAATGCGCAATGTGTTAAAAGATGATGATTTACAGATGATTGCTAAAGAAATCGCACAAGCTAGAAATGTTGTGACGATTGGTATGCACAAAAGTTATTTACCTGCACAATCATTTCAATATAATATGTTGAAACTGGCGAAACCATCCATTGCCTTTAATGCTGATGATCGACATGAAATCAAACATTTTATTACTTCTGAAGACGTCGTACTGTTATTTACTGCAGAAGGTGATAGTGCCAAGGAATTTATTGATGAATTTAAAGATAGAGAAGTTTCCATCATTCTAATTACCATGAATGATAAAACATCTATAAAGAAATATGCAAAACATGTGATTTGGCTGCCTAACAGCAGAAACCAGAATATGCATAAATATTTAGAAAATCAGGTTTTCTTTTTGGTATTTGCTGATTTATTAACCAGCTATGTTGCAAAAGAAATACAGAAAGGAGAATAGATCATGATCGTAATCAATTGTGCGCTAATGCAAAATGAAATCATATCATTTGTAGAAGCATATCATGAAAGCATCCACTTTGAAAAGAAAGCGGGCATTGGATTGCAATTTTCATCAGATGATGAAAAAACGTTGGCACCTGAAATAAAAAAAGCTTTGAAAGCAGATCCACGCTTCAAAGCATTATTCTTCAATGTCGAGGTAAAATAAAAAAGCCCCGCTCTGGGAGAAGCGGGAACTTTTTTAAAGAAAAAGGATTAATTTAAGGTTGGCTGGTAACAACCTTACATTATGGTATTGCAGATAGTATGATTGGTCTTATCTGCAACTATTATTATACAACAAAAATATAGTAAATTGTTGTTATTTATAGAAATTTTTTTAGATTTCTTCCTTTTCAAAAGTATTTTTATATACTTTTGGTGTAACTCCGGTATACTTCTTAAAGATTTTTGTAAAATAGTTCTGCCCCTGAAAACCAACTTCATAAGCGATTTCTTTGATTCTTTTGTTGGTTTTCAACAGTTCTTTACTTGCCTCTACACGACGTTCACTGACCAGCTCTGTGAACGTTTTTTTCATACTTGTATTTAACAGCTTACTAATATAAAAGGGAGAAACATCCAAAGCTTCTGCCATATCATTCAATGTGATAGGGCGCCGATAATTGGCATCAATGAATTTTAAAGCCTGACGAACAAGATGATTGGTATTCTTGAATCGATACGATAGCATATCCTGATAATATTTCATAATATTCATATGTATAAACAAATTCACTTCCTGAAAAGAGGTAGCGCTCAGCTGTATAGGAGCAATCGGTGATATTTCCATATCAGCATAGGTTTCTTTTAGATGTATAAATATAGAATCCATCAGCTGTTGGATATCTTCTTCCATTACGGCTTTTTCACTCGCTAATAATGATTGGGTATAATCAAGTGTATATTTTTTTACCTTCTCTTCTTCGATATCATCAAATGCCTGTATCATTTTCTGTATCAATTCATCCTTATTGCCATTGTTCTGTGGCTCTTTTTGATCATTTGCAAACTGAGCCAGTGTATTATTTTTAGCTTTACGATATGATTCATAAATATGAATATCCTCTTCAATACTGCCCACCTGTAAGGCAGGATCTATTTGTTTCCATGCTTCAAATTTCTGATGTAGTTTTTCCTTTTCCTTAGGGAATAACCAGTGTTTTAAAAATATAAAAGTGATATATTCTCCATGTAATTTCCCGGTAATGATACGATTATCCTCTTGATAAAAGAAAGCCTTCATATCCTGTTGTACATCTTCCTTGGTTCCTACGATACAAAAACCACAAACAATTTGTTTATCCAGCAATAACAATGCCTGTTTCAATGATAAATCATCTTCATTAGACATGATCTTATAGAAGCATTCATTCTCCATGATCGGGGTATATTTTTCAAGTTTATCTAACAACTCATTTTTGGTCTGTTTTTCTACACTCTTCACTTTCTGCTTTTCCATGACTTTTTCTACCGCCTGTAACATATCCGCAATATTATATGGCTTTAAGATAAAATCATCAACCCCTAGGCGAATTGCTTCTTGTGCATATGCGAAATAATCATAACTAGATAAAATCAAAAATTCACAATCCTTTCCATAAGATTGAATCCGGCGAATTACCTCTAAACCACTGAATTTAGGAATATTGATATCCGCTAATATAATGGAGGGCTGTTTTTTTTCATATAGCTGTAGCGCTTCTTCTCCATTCATCGCCTGACACACTTCTACATTTGGGATATGTTCTTCTAAAATCTTTACCAAAGTTTCACGTTCAATTTTCTCATCTTCTATGACCATTATCTTTATCATACATCTTCTCCCTCTCTGATTCTGATCGTTATCTCAAAACCACAATCGATATCACTATCCACAATGATTTTTACACGATCGTGAAAAAATGCTTTTAATCGCTTAGTGACATTATAAAGTCCCAAGTGACTGCGTTCATCTTCATCTACCTGAAAATCATTTAATATCAGTTTTTCTAGTTTTTGTGGAGATATTCCCACACCATTGTCAGCGATACTAATGATGACCTCATCCTGATAGCTTCCTACTTCTATACTAACTTCTCCATCTTCTGTGACATCTTTTAATCCATGGGTAACAGCATTTTCTACAAGGGGCTGTAGTATCATACTAGGCATAGCGATGTTTTCTACATCCTCCTCTTGTTCAATTAGAAAATGAATACGTCCGCCATAACGTTTTTCCTGAATATAGTTATAGTTTTCTATGGCTTTTAATTCTTTATGTAAATCACTGATTTTATTGGCACTGTCTAATCCATAACGAAGCAGCTGGCTGGTTTTTTCCATTAATTCACTTGTCTGCATGGCTCCTTCCTGGTACGCCATTTTATATATCATATTTAAGGTATTGAATAAAAAGTGAGGATTGATTTGATTTTGCAGGATCTTTAATTCACTTTGCGCAAGCAGCTCATCTTTCTTCAGATTCTCATTTTGCTGTTCCAGCACCCGTTTTTCCAGTTCGGCCTTTTCTTTTGCGTAGCTGATATTCTCCTGCACACGTCCTGCCATATCTTCTAATTCAATACATAAGGCATTCATTTCGGTATTCACATTAGAAATCTGTGTTAAATCATATGTACCCTGTTTGATACGATTCATATTCTTGATAATTTTATCAATGGGGTCTGTTAAAGAACGAAGCGTTGTAATGGAGAAATATACCATCCAGATACTTACATATAATAATAGAAACAAAGTGACCAGCTGTACGATCTGTTGATATTTATGTACTGCTGATTTTTGTACCTGCATATCCTGTGTCAGATATCCATAGCTATCTGCATTGGTATGATCAATCAACGCATAATAGGTTGTTAATGTTTCATATGCTTCATTAAAAGTATCATTGGGCTGCATGTTTTCTTTTTTTACGATATCTGCCTGTTTTACATAGGCATCTAACATATTTCTAAGTGATGTAAAACGCCATTCGATATCCATATTGTCCAAACTTTCCTGGATATTTTCTAAATTTTGATAACTCTCTTTTTTCGCATCTTTGTATAATTGATAATTCTCATCACTTGGATTATATAGATATCCCTGAAAAGAATCATTCATCAGCTTTACGTTAGTATAGAATTTATTCAACTGGTTATAAGCGGTATAAGTGGCATTATATTTTTGAAGGGTGTGATGGTTGATGATGATATACATACCTGTCACAATCAACAGAATCGAAATTAACAACAGGTTATAGCTGAAAATTGTTCTTTTAAAACTTTTCTTTTTCATAGAATCACCTGATTTGTTTATAAGATGCGATATTGTCACTATTGATCAGCATCAGCTTCGCTCCAATTTGTGAGCTTTCTGGATTTTTTCCATACACAATGTCATCATATAGAATTTTTACACCTTCATATCCATAATTATAAAAGCTGGTGACAACACTTCCTTTTACCTTTCCTTCTTTGATAAATGCCAGAGTATCTTTCATATCATCTACACCATATACGAGCAAATCTTTACTGCTGTTTTCATCATTCATTGCTTCTATACAGCCTGCCGCACCTTCTCCTGCAAAGTTTAATGCGACATTCATTTTCTTGTTTAATACTTTTTGCCATTCTTCTCTGGCATGCAGTTTATCTGACTTGGATTCACTGATGGCGATGATTTCATAGCCACCTTTATGTTTTTGAAATACTTTTTCTACTGCATGGAGTTGTCCCTGAGCAAGATCAAAGCTTAACTGGGATACCTGTATGCCAATATACAGTTTTTCATCCTTTCCAAGCGTTTTTTCTATATCATCTAATAAAAGGTCTGCCTGTTGATCAAAGTCCTTTGTGATGGTTGCTAATGGCTTACTGTCTTTGATTCCTGAATCTACCAGTACAAAAGGTATTCCCTGATTCTTCCCCTGTTCAATCAAAGAAGGATCAATCACTCCCTGTGTAATAATGCCATCACATTTTTGTAAAATGCCTGCCAGAATCACATTCTCCATTTCTTTTGTATCAATACCTGTTGGTCCTTTCCAATCACAATAGATTTTTAGTTCTTTACATGCATCTTCCATTCCCTGCTTGGCCTGAAGCCATAAAGTATGATTGGATAAAGGCGTCGCAAATAAAAAATAAATAGGTTCTTTATTGCCTTCTGTGTTAGAAGCCGTACATCCAAAACAACTCAGACATAATAAAAAAAAGACCAGACATAATTTCTTCATGACAACATCCCTTTCCACATGCCTTCATTGTATCATAAAAAAAGCATAAAAAAAATGATTCTCGAAAGGGATTAAGAATCATTTCTTTGCACAAATCATAGGATTCCACTTACTATCCTCACATAGTAAGTACAAACAACCTCTGAACTCATGGTCATGTTATGCCAAATACAGGGTTTATTAGTTGGAAGCTGTTTGTTCCTGCTTCGTGCTTATTACAACTTCTATTATATCTTATTAGAAAAGTAATATCTTGTCATTTTTAGCAATGTTTTGTATTATTGCAGGATAATTCACTTCTTATCACTCATTTACACACATTATATGTTTGAGTCATGATGGTGACAACCCATCTGGCAATGTCCACAATTCCCACCACAGCAGGATTTTCCCTGTTTTTTGTCTTTTCTCATACGATATATGATTAAAACAACTAGTCCAATTAATAATAACGATACAATCAATGTTGATAAATAATCAAATAATAAATGCATGTCCATACCTCCTTAAACCCGTATGATTTTACGTGGTTTTATAAATTCTTTATATGGTTTAAATAGCATGTATATCATAAAACAGAATATCAGAGTCGCAAAGATCAATCCAGACATATGTCCTTCTCCTGTAAATAGTGATCCAAATTGATAAATCATCAGGGAAACAGCATATGCAAAGCTACATTGATAACCTATCGCAAATAGTGTCCATTTGGCGGAGTTCATTTCTCTTCTGATCGCACCGATTGCCGCAAAGCAGGGTGCACATAATAAATTAAAGCACAAGAAGGAATACGCTGCCAACTGACTCATGCCTTCAAAATCAAGAACACCAAATACTCCGACAACTTCTTCTTTGGCGACAAGTCCCATAATCGTCGCAATTGTTGCTTTAATGTTCCCAAAGCCAAGCGGTATAAATATCCAGCTTACTACATTGCCAAGCATTCCCAGCATACTGTTTTCTAATTCCATATCTAAATCAAAACCAAAAGATCCATTGACCATACCAAACACAGAACCAGCCCATATCACGATAGATGACAGTAAAATAATGGTACCTGCCTTTTTGATAAAGGAAGATGCACGCTCCCACATAGAGCGAAACAGATGAGTAAGCGTTGGCATATGATAAGATGGAAGTTCCATTACAAATGGCGCAGGATCTCCTGCAAACATACGTGTTTTTTTCAACATGATTCCTGATATCACAATGGCGGCAATGCCTATAAAATAAGCACTTGGAGCTACCCACCATGCGCCATGAAATAATGCAGACGCAATCATTGCGATAATTGG
>NZ_QVFI01000032.1:0-36119 GCF_003433845.1 Absiella sp. AM09-50 | reverse complement strand
AGCACGTTGCCAGGTCTGTTTGCCTCACATTTGTGAGGCTTTTTTTTATTTTCATAAATCTTGAAAATATATGAAAGTTCTTGATATGCGTGCTATGAATTGTGGTATAATGTTTGAGATTGACATACTCAATCCAATAAAGATAAAGAAAGGTTGATAAAATGGCTTATACATTTACAACAAATATAACAAAAGACGAACATGATGCATTTGTTACAGTACATGAATACTGTAATTTACTTCAATCTGCCAGCTGGGCAAAAGTAAAAGACAACTGGAAATCATTGCTTGCAGGTGTGCGTGATGGAAATAATAAACTGGTTGCTTCATCTTTGGTTTTAATTAAACCTTTGCCACTTGGATTTACAATGTATTATCTGCCAAAAGGACCGGTTATGGATTTTCATAAACAGGAAATTATTAATACATATTTTGAAGGATTAAAAAAATATAGTAAGAAAGATCATTGTATCTTTATTAAGGTTGATCCAGGCATTCATGTAAATGATTATAAATCAAGTGAATACAACACCAATCGTTATGAAGATACTGAAGAATATATCAATCATATGAAGCAAGTTGGAGGAAAACATTTAGGCTTTACGATGCATATCGCGGATACTATACAGCCACGTTTTCAATCCAATGTGTATAAGTGTGATGATTTTGAAGAAAGTCTTCCTCGTCATACAAAACGTTTGATGAAAGATGCACTAAAACGCAATGTTGAAGTTGAAATGGGAGGCATAGAATTTGCAGAAGAGTTTGCCCGTCTGGTAGAATTAACAGAGGAACGTAAAGGTGTTCATTTGCGTAACCTTGAATATTTCAAAAAACTGTGTGAAGCCTATCCAACAGACGCAAAGATTTTCCTTGCAAGTGTAGATTTAGAAGCACTATACCATGAATATATTAAAAAACATGAAGATATTGAGAAGGAAATAGAAGAATGTCCTGAAAATGCGAAAAAGAAATTGCGCCGTTTACAGGATATGGAACGTTCTTTGGAAAAAGATGTAAAAGAGTTTAAAGAAATATTCGATGAAATGGATCAAGTAAAGGGAACCATACATATTGCAGGTGTTTTAAGTATTCGTTATGGACATACTTGTGAAATGCTATATGCAGGTATGGATCAACGTTTTAAGAAATTTATGCCTCAATACTATATTTATGTAAAAAACATGAAGTGGGCATTTGAAAATGGCTGTGGTACTTGTAATATGGGTGGTGTAGAAGGTTCTTTGGATGATGGTTTAACGAAATTCAAAGATAACTTTAATCCAATGATCAATGAATTTATTGGAGAATTTGATATTCCGGTGAATAAACTTGTATATCCATTCTTTAATTTTGTATATAAACGTTTGAAAGAACGTAATCGTTAAAAACAGGAGGTGTTTGTATGAAAGAAATCGTTGTACATTCCTTAGATGAAACAGCAGCATTAGGCGAAAAGCTGGGAGCATTATTATTTCCTGGATCATTAATCACCTTAACGGGGGATTTGGGTGCTGGAAAAACTACACTAACAAAGTCAATTGGTAAAGCAATTGGTGTTAAAAAAGTAATTAATTCCCCAACTTTTACGATTTTAAAGACATATAATGGAACGATGCCCTTATACCACATTGATGCATATCGTTTAGAAGGTATTTCTCAAGACTTAGGGTTTGAGGAAGTATTTGATGCAGATGGTGTATGTGTTGTGGAATGGCCTGGTTTCATAGAAGAACAGTTGCCTAAACAACGATTGGAAATCGAAATCCATCGTAGTGGAGAAGAAGAAAGAACATTTATGTTTAAGGCAGTCGGTGAAGCATATGAAAAGATTGTGAGGGAATTATAATGAAAACCTTATGTATGGATAGTGCACATCGCCATTTGGTGATTGTGCTGTTAGAAGATGGTGAAGTAAAAGCTGGAAAAGCTTTGTCTTGCTGGAAGCAGCAAAGTGAAACTTTATTTCCGGAATTAATTGCCTGTATGGACAGCGTTGGCTGGAAAGCTGATGATTTGGATGAAGTCATGATTACAGATGGGCCAGGTAGCTATACTGGGGTACGTATTGCGATGGCAGTCGCAAAGGTTTTATGTACGAGAAAACATATCCCGTTATATTGTATATCAACCTTGCAATTATATGCAGGAGTAAATGATCATGTATTCGTTATGCTGGATGCGAGAAGTTCTCGTGCATATGCTGGTAGTTTAAATCATGGAGTGTTTGACAAAGAAGAATGTATCATGAACCTGGATGAAATTAAAGCCTACTTAAAAGAACATCCAGATTTAAAAGTAATTGGGGATACTTCTTTGATCGATATGGAAACAACAGATATTGATTTTATTGAAAATTTTAAACTTTTGCGTCCTTACGCAAGAAAAGTGGAAAACATTCATATCTTAACACCACGTTATTTAAAAGACCAGAGTGCCTATATGGTAAAATAGTATGCTGGAAGCATTAAAAAAAGAAGATCTTGATGAAATCGTTGCAATTGATGCTATTTGTTTTCCTGCGCCATGGAGTAAGGAACAATATTTATATGAATTAGAAGAAAATGATTATGCCTTTATCTATGTGTTAAAAGAAGAAGGCAAAATTATTGGATTCATTGATTATTGGGTTACTTTTGATATTGCACAATTAGCGAAAATCGCTGTCTTACCGCAATATCGTGGCAAGCATCTAGCACATCTTTTAATGGATCAAATGATAGAAGATGTGGAAAGAATGCATTGTGAAACATTGTCACTAGAGGTTCGTGTCAGCAATATTGCGGCACAACGATTATATGAATCATACGATTTTATCAATGTAAATACGAGAAAAGGGTATTATCATGATAATGGGGAAGATGCCTATGTTTTGGTAAAGGCCTTGAAAGGAAGCTGTTTATGAAAGATACGTATATTCTTGCGATTGAATCCAGTTGTGATGAAACGGCAGTCGCAATCATAAAAAACGGAAAAGAAGTATTGGCAAACGTCGTCGCTACACAAATTGATGTACATAAAGATTTCGGTGGTGTCATTCCTGAAGTTGCAAGCCGTATCCATGTGGAAAATATTTCTATGGTCATTGAAGAAGCTTTGAAACAGGCAAATATGGAAGTAGAAGATATGGATGGTATTGCTGTGACACAGGGACCTGGTCTGGTGGGCAGCCTGCATGTAGGTGTACAAGCCGCTAAAACGCTGGCATGGGCTTTTAATAAACCTTTGATTCCTGTGCATCATATTGCTGGACATATCTACGCAAATCGTTTGATTGCGGATTTAAAATTTCCATTGCTAGCCCTTGTAGTATCTGGTGGACATACAGAATTAGTCTATATGAAAGATGAATGGAGCTTTGAGATTCTTGGTACGACCCAGGATGATGCGATTGGTGAAGCTGGAGATAAGGTTGGCCGTGTTCTTGGACTTCCATATCCTGGCGGTGTTTATGTGGATAAACTTGCGAAAGAAGGAAAGCCTGTTTATCAATTAGCAAAACCTAAGACCGAAAATGAACTTGATTTTTCATTTAGTGGTTTAAAGAGCAGTGTGTTACAGTTTATTGATCGATGCAAACGTAAAGGAGAAAGCTTTGTACCTGCAGACCTTGCGGCATCTTATCAGGAAACGGCTTTTGAGGCATTATTGCTGCGGGCAAGAAAAGCAATTGAACAATATCATCCAAAGCAGATGGTACTGGCTGGTGGTGTTGCGGCGAACTCTTGTCTGCGTGAAAAAGTCAGTGTGGATTTAACAAATCAATATCCGGATGTTGAGTTTATTATTCCACCACTTTCTTGTTGTACCGATAATGCGGCAATGATTGGTGTTGCCGGTACGGTGGCATACCTGCATGGCGAGCGTGGAGATTTTGATTTAACCGCAAATCCGGGAATGGAATTAGAGCGTTAAATTTTCAGACAGCAGCATTTGCTGTCTTTTTGTTAGCGTATAAGAATTTATGATATGGTTATTATAAAATATGTGAATGTTTTGCATGTTAAACTTATTAATTTATTCACAAATAGAAAAATTCGTGGTATACTAACTCATAGGTGATATACATGAGTGAAAAGAACGTACCAAAGGCAACGCTGCAACGATATCCTGTATATTTGAAGGCGCTGCGAAAATTACAAAGTTCCGGTGTGGAACGTATCATGTCTAAAGAGTTGGCGAGTGTTGTGAATATTGAGCCAACTACCATTCGTCGTGATTTCTCTTTCCTTGGCAATCTTGGAAAACAGGGCTATGGGTATGATGTCAACCGGCTGATTGAAATTTTTAATCAGGAACTAGGTATGGATTTTGATGAAAAGATCATACTGGTAGGTGCAGGCAACATGGGACGTGCATTGATGAAGTATAATAAATGGGATTATGTCGTTGGTGAAATTTCCTGTGCATTTGATATCAATCCAGATCGTCAGGGTGTTCGTTTTGGTATTCCTGTTTATGATATCAGTGAGCTGGAGCAACGGGTTCCTGATGGCTGTCGTATCGCTATTCTTGCGATCAGTGATAATATTCAACAGACCGTTGATCGTTTGATTGCCTGTGGCATCATTGGACTAATTGACTTTACACATGAACATATTCAGATTCCAAAGGGCGTTATATTAAAGAGTATTGATGTTGTAACGTCTATTCAGGAGCTGGTTTTTGAAACAAACAAACTAAATATCGGACATTTGTAAAAAAAGCTTGTAAAATGGAGGATACTTGTGGTATCATCTAAACAAGAGTTGAAATACAAGGAAACAGGACGAAATAAGATTGTTTCGAAAAAAGCGATTCTGCGGTTGGTGAAAGGCAGAACGAAAGGCTTATGGAGAACACCTGTGGAGTAGAATCGGAGAACTAAAGTAGACGATTTCGTCAGGCATACGTTACATGCTAAAAAGATGCTTTATGCTATGCATGAAGAATCAGGATGGCACCGCGCTAAAACAAGCGTTCCTGTGATGGGAACGTTTTTTTTATGATAAAAAGGAGGAAATAACATGTTTGAATTTATGACTATTCGCGAACTATATGAAATCGTATTAAGTGGATCTCATGTAGAACTAGACTCAATGGAATATGTACAGTTACAGGGATGGATCAGAACAAATCGCTGCAGTGGGAAATTAGGCTTCATTGAATTAAATGATGGTACGTATTTCCGCAATGCTCAGTTAGTGTATACACAAGATTTAAAAAACTTTAAAGAAGTGGAGAAATATCCTACAGGTGCAGCTTTAACTGTTACTGGTAAATTTGTGTTGACACCAGAAGGAAAACAACCATTTGAAATTCAGGTCACTGAAGTTATATTAGAAGGTGATTGTGATCGTGACTATCCTTTACAGAAGAAACGTCACAGCTTTGAATATATGCGTGAAATTGCACATCTTCGTCCTCGTGCAAACACATTCTATGCAGTATTTCGTTTGCGTTCTGTATTATCTATGGCTATTCATGAATTTTTCCAGAACCAAGGATTTGTGTATGTGCACACACCAGTAATTACTGGAAATGATGCAGAGGGAGCTGGTGAAACATTCACTGTTACAACACGTGAAGATACAAACTATGAAGAAGATTTCTTTGGAAAGCATGCTTCTTTAACTGTTTCTGGACAGCTGCATGTGGAAGCATTCGCTATGGCATTCCGTGATGTTTATACCTTTGGCCCTACTTTCCGTGCAGAAAACTCTAATACGACACGTCATGCTTCTGAATTCTGGATGATTGAACCTGAAATCGCATTTGCGGATTTAGATGATGATATGAATCTGATTGAAGATATGATTAAATATTGTATCCAGTATGTATTAGATAATGCACCTGAAGAAATGAAATTCTTTGAAAAGATGATTGATAAAGAATGTATTGATCGTATCACAAAGGTTATGAACAGCGAATTTAAACGCATGACATATACAGAAGCTATCGAAGAATTGAAGAAAGCTGATGTAAAATTTGAAAACAACAAAATCGAATGGGGCATGGATCTTCAGAGTGAACATGAACGTTACTTATGCGAAAAAGTTGTAAACGGTCCTGTATTCTTGATTGATTATCCTAAAGATATCAAAGCATTCTATATGCGTATGAATGAAGATGGTAAAACAGTGGCTGCTTGTGACTTGTTAGTACCAGGTGTAGGAGAACTTGTTGGTGGAAGCCAGAGAGAAGAACGCTATGATGTATTAGCTGAACGTATGAAAGAAATGGGTATGGAAAGTGATTCTTTACAATGGTACATGGATTTACGTCGCTTTGGTGGATGTAAACATGCAGGATTTGGTCTTGGCTTTGATCGTATGTTGATGTATCTGACTGGTATTTCAAACATTCGTGATGTTGAACCATTCCCACGTACACCAAGAAATTTATTATATTAAAAGAAAAACTGCTGGAAATTCAGCAGTTCTTTTATATTTGCCTGATAATCTGGTTCACTAGTTGACAACAAATGGTGCTTCTTTGTGCGCTCATTACAGGACTTTCTAATAAACCCTTTGAGATACATTCATTTATATGGAGAACTTCATATTTCATTTCATAGCGGCATGGATAGATGATACGCTTGATATGATCTTGCTGGATGATACGATATTCTCGTGCTCTCCAATATAAAGGAACTTCAATATAGCCATTTGTGAAATAAAAAATGGCTTGTTTTTTTGTGTCGCCTTTCATGGAAATCGTGCTGTTGATGAGTACATCATCCATAATCATAGAAATACTTACACGATTGCATGTGCCATTTTCTTCTTTCGTGCCTAATGCACTTACATGAATCGTATTTGGCTCTATCAAATAATCCAGCAATTCAATGGTATAATTGGCACTTCCATA
Organism: Absiella sp. AM09-50; assembly: GCF_003433845.1. Classification (NCBI taxonomy): domain Bacteria; kingdom Bacillati; phylum Bacillota; class Erysipelotrichia; order Erysipelotrichales; family Erysipelotrichaceae; genus Amedibacterium; species Absiella sp. AM09-50. The sequence goes on along the minus strand of NZ_QVFI01000032.1, from coordinate 29,270 downwards.
TACGACACCACCCTGCATTGGATCATGCATCCATGTGGCAGTTGGATTAGGAAAACTGGAAGATAAGGATACTTGATGTAAATCGCCCAGCTGTTTTGTTTTAATGATATGATAGATATCCTGCATCACAGGCAGAAACAAGCTTTTTTGTGCTTCCATCAGGAAACATCCTTGTTTTCTGGCGTAATAGAACAGATCTTTTCCATCTTCTGGATCTAAAGCAATAGGTTTTTCACATATAACATGTTTTTTATAGGATAAAGCTTTTTTGATTTCTTTTACATGATTCGCATTGTTATTGGAAATATATACGATATCCACATCAGGGTCCAGATATATTTCTTCATAAGATCCATATGCTTTTGGTATTGCATATTGTTTCGCTTTTTCTTGTGCTTTTATCAAACTTCGTGATGCGATTGCTTCAATGATATCCCCGTTTTCTAATATGCCATGGAGAAAACGATCTGTGATGCTGGCACAGGATATCAAACCATAGTGTAATTGCATAATCATCACCTCTTGGCTTTATTATAACGCAAGGAGAACCATGCGTATAGGAGGATTTTTGTAATATTTCCTGGGAAAATTACTGAAAGTCTTTCAAAATTGTGATATTTTATGAAAATGATTGTGAACTCGACTATTTTCCTCTATAATATAACCTGGTGATTAATGTGAAAGAATATATATTAAAAGAAAAAGAAGACGGCACAAAGATAACAGTACGCCAGCTTCAATTAGTACTGTTACAGATGCTGAAGGATATAGATGAAGTATGTCAAAAAAATGATATTCCTTATTGGATGACAGGAGGAAGTGCTCTTGGCGCCGTTCGTCATAAAGGATTTATTCCATGGGATGATGATGCGGATATTGGTATGATGAGAGAAGATTATGAACGCTTCCTGAAAGTTGTGGATCAGCTTGGAGATAAATATGTAATCCAAAGTTTTGAATCACACAAGGAATATAACGTATTGATTCCGCCTATGAAGATTCGTTTGAAAGGTACATATTGTAGAGAAGCAAATTTCCTTTTGAAAAATAAATGTAAAGACAGTGATGGAATTTTTATTGATGTCTTTATTATTGATCACGTAAGTGAAAATCAGACAAAGGATGTTTTCTGGAGATGTCGCAATGGGTTGTTAATGGTATTGATTGCCTTTTTTGAAAACCTGCATATCAATCCTTATCTGTTGAAAAAACGTTTTGTACGCAATGCGAAGAAATATGGAGAAATCAATAAAAACAGTCCAATGGTTGGTTATGATCTGACATGGACCTTTAATTCTTTTTTCCATCCGGTAACTTATCCATATGACAGTATTTTTCCTGTTCAGTATGTGGAATTTGAAGATACAAAACTGCCCATTCCAAAGAATGCGGACTATATGTTGAATGCAGAGGTTGGCGCAAATTATATGAGTTTTCCACCAGAGAAAGCACAAGCACCAAAGCATATCAAAGATATTGAATTATAAAGGAGGACGAAACGATGGCATATGCACCAAGACAAAGAAAATACCGTATAAAATTAAAAATACTGATTCCACTGTTATTGCTGATTGCTCTTGTGATTTATGCCGGTGTTTCTGTCTTTTTAGTAAAAGAAGAAAAAAAGACCTCTTTTACGGTATGTGGTTTTACACCGGAGAAAACGGTATCTGTTTTAAATAAAAAAAGTGCTGAAATCATGAGTGTATCGGATTATCTATATTATGGAGAATCCTTAAATCTTTTTGATCAAAGCTATTCTCCACTTCATAAAGATACGATGGCTAGTAAATCTGTGGTTCTGCATAATGTATGTGATGATAGTGAAGTGACAATGTCCATGGGGAATACAGTGGATCAGAAAATTGTCTTACAAAACATCAAAGATGGATTTTATGAAGTCAATGTGATTGATAATATGATAAAAAAACGTGTTGTATTTGCCAATCCTGTGGAAAGCAATACCTTTACTACCGCAAAACGAAATGGCAAGGTACAAAATGTCAGTATTATCGCAGATAAGGATCTTTTAAAAGACCAGAATATCACAATGGATCAAAACTATATGTTTTTAAATATCACCAGTAAAGAAGCAAATGATGATCAAATCGATGTATTGATAGATCCTTATGGAATGAATGTCGATGTACAAAATGTTCCAGATAAAGGAAATGAAGCCAATGGTCTGGTGGAAAATGATGAAATGTATGATGCGGCAGTAATTATGAAAAAAGAACTTGAAAGTTATGGTCTGCGTGTAGAAATCACAAAGGATAGTAAAGATCAGGTCATTGAAACATATGGGGAGGATGGTCGTCTTTCAAAAGGATATAAGAAACAGGCAAAATATTATCTTTTCCTGCGGTTCAATGCAAATCCATCAAGTGAAGCCAATGGTATGGAAATTTGGCATTCATCCTATAGCAGCGCTACACTTGCCCGTAATATGATGTATTATATGGAAAAAGACAAGGTAGTGAAAGCTGGCTCCTTGTATTATACCAATCCTAGCTGGCCTGGAATTGTCACAACAAGCCTGACCCAAGGACGTTTGGATAATGAAACGATTTATGATTTAAACCTGCAGTTAAGGGAAAGTGGAGGTCGTGCTACACTTGCTGGTCGATATTCACAAACGAGTGCAGAAGCCAACAAGAGCTTTAAAGATGCCAATGGCATGCAGGGTGTAGAGCTTGATTTTGCGTATATCACAAATGAGGAAGATGCCGCAAACTGGAAGAAAAATAAAGAGAAAATAGTAAAATCATGTGCAAAAGCATTTGCATTAAGTATTAATGTGCTAGAAGGATAAAATTAATAAAGAGATAGATAGGTGATGATTATGAAGTATCAGATTCATAAGGGAACAAAACAATTCGGTGCGGATGTCATCTTTGAAGATATTCAATTTGAAATCCGTAATACGGAAAAAATCGCAATTGTCGGAAGAAACGGATGTGGAAAAACCACATTGTTAAAAGTGATTGCGGATATAGAGCATTTGGATAAAGGAGAAATTCATGCAGAGAGTGCCTTAACCATTGGGTATCTTGCACAGACGACCTTTTCTAATGAGAATGCCCTTGTGGAAGATGAATTAGAACATGCATTTGATAAAGTAAAAGAACTTGGAAAACAATTAGAGCTTGCGACTACACAGATGAGTGAGGATCCAAGTGAAGAAAATATGAATCGTTTTGCGAATCTACAACAGCGTTTTGAAGAAATGGGAGGTTATACCTATCATTCAGAACTAATGACGATTTTCACAAAATTTGGTTTTCAGGAAGAAGATCTAAAACGAAGCATAGCAACTTTTAGCGGTGGTCAGAAAACAAGACTTGCTTTTGTGAAACTGCTGCTTAGCAAACCTGATGTATTGTTGTTAGATGAGCCAACAAACCATTTAGATATTGATACGATTGAATGGCTGGAAGGCTATGTAAAACGTTATCCTAAAGCAGTTGTACTGGTATCTCATGACCGTATGTTTTTGGATGATGTCGTTGATGTTGTTTATGAAATTGAATATGGTGTCATGCGTCGTTACCCAGGCAATTATACCAATTATGTCAATGCCAAAAAAAGTGATTTGGAACAGCAGAAAAGTGCTTATGTTCGCCAGCAAAAAGAAATTCAGCGTATGGAAGAACTGATTGAAAAGTTCCGTTATAAAAAGAATAAAGCAGCATTTGCGCAAAGTAAAATCAAATATTTAGATCGTATGGATCGTATCGAAGATCCAAAAAGCGATGAAAAAACGTTTAAGGCTCGTTTTACGCCAAATGTTCGTGGTGGAAAACGAGTATTGGAAGTCAAAGATTTAACCATTGGCTATGATCATCCTTTATGTACGGTCAATTTAGAAGTTATGCAAGGGCAGAAAGTTGCCATCATTGGACCGAATGGAAAAGGAAAATCAACCTTGATGAAAACCCTGATGCAGCAGATTCCACCTTTATCTGGGGGCTTCTTACTGGGTCATCAAATTGAAATTGGTTATTTTGATCAGGAGCTTGCCCAGTTTGATACGACCAATACCGTCATAGAAGAAGTATGGAAAGACTTCCCAGATTTAAATCGTACAGAAATCCGTACAGCGCTTGGCTGTTTCTTATTTAGCGGTGATGATGTGTTTAAAACCGTTGACTGTTTATCCGGTGGAGAAAAAGTGCGTTTAAGCTTTGTGAAACTGATGTTATCTCATCCTAATCTTCTTATGATGGATGAGCCGACTAATCACTTGGATCTGATTGGCAAAGAAGCTTTGGAGGATTCCTTAAATGAATATGAAGGCACCATGCTGTTTGTCAGCCATGACCGATATTTTATCAGTAAACTAGCTACTGCTATTCTTGTGATTGATGATGGAAAAGCAACTTACTATCCATTAACGTACAATGAATATATGCACAAAGAACCAATTCAGGTGGTAAGTGCCAAAGAAGTCAAGGTAGAAGAAAAGCCAAAACGCCAAATCAATTATGGAAAAGAAATCAGTAAGCTGGAAAAGAAAATCGAAGTCAAAGAAAAGGAATTGGAAGATTTAAGAGAATTACGTTTTGATCCAGAATATTATCATGATGTAAAGAAGATGGATGCTTTAGATGCCCAGATTGATGATGTTCATAATGAGATTGAACATTTGATGGAGCAATGGGAAGAATATAGTGAGCTTATGGGATAAAGAAAAAACGATGAATTTCATCGTTTTTTTATGCTTCTTTGGGCGTAATTACAGCTGATACACGCAACTAATATATAAAATAATGTAACATACAATGGATAAAAGGAAGCCTGTTCTTTAATGAAAAAAGCACTGTGAAATAAAGCAATCAAACTGTACCCATCTAAAAAATGAAAGCCTGTGAAATACAAGATCAAAGGAAAAATTACAGTCAGTGTAAAAAAGAAAATGACATAAATTTGTTGTTTTAATTTCACGGATAAGCCGAATATGATGCAGACAGCACTCTCTATAGCAATCAATTTACAACACCACATGATTATTAAAAACTGTAATATGCTCATACCTTCTGGCAATGTAGAAAAATATGTGAAAGAAGTAATTGAGGCTTGTATGTTTGATAGACCATACATTTCATGTACATGATAGAAATCAAAAGAAAATGCTAATAGCGTAAAAATCAGGCCACATATTAGTGCAATACTTAGCTTCACTTTAAATAAATGATACCTTCCTTTACTTGTCGTGTAAATCAACTGGTCATGATGTTGATGATATTCATAGCATTCAAAATTAGATAGCATCAAAATAAGGAAAGTTAAAGCCAATATGGCCGGGATGGCATTGGCATGATCTTGAAAGAACAGGTATTCATATCCAAAAGGAACCATCATCTGACGATTTTTACCTTCTTTCACATATTGATATTGCGCTTTTATATTCGCAAATGTTTCTTCACCATATAACTGTTGTGTGAGTGGTTCTATCATCTCTTGTAATTCTTGTTTTGAAATTTTATGCATATCATATTGTTTTTGCAGCCCATTTATTTGATGATGCAGCTGCTCATAATATGTATCCTGTTTATTTATAAACACATCTTTTAGTTGGCTAGGTAATCCAGATAATTCTTTCATATAGGAAATCCACTGACGCTGATCTTGTGATATATATGTTTGATGACTTGTAAATGTATATCCCTGAAGTATGAAAAATAAAATCAGAAAGATGATTCCTTTTTGTACCCATAATAGTTTGTAACATTCCTGTTTCCATAAAGATAAAGCAAATGTATGATGACTTAACAAATTCAAATTATCATTTGTCGATAACACAAGATTTCTTTTCTTTGTATAAGCAAGAACGCATGCGATAAATCCCAAACACAATAATGTAATCATGCATATAAATGATAGGAATTGTAAAGACAGTGGATATTGAAAAATATTCAGATTGCGGTATATTTGATACAAGTTGTCTGTTTCAAGGAAACTAAAAACATTTAGATATTTTAATAATTGCCATCTAGTATTTGCTGGAATATATTGATAACATACACCTTCTATACCAAGAAAAACCAAAATGATTGTAAAACAACTCAGACGATGTGAGGATAAAACGGCAATCATTAACATGAAAAAGCCAATCATGGATGCAACCAGCCATTTCGTTGTGAAAAAGAGAAAGAAAAACTGTTTGATTGTGATAGAAAGTGTGCTTTGTGAATAAGAAGCCAAAGATACCAAACTGGCATTTAGATTTCCAAGTCCACAAAAAATCTGCATGTATATAAGATTAGACAGATACATCATACTTGAAAAACATAAAATGGATATACTCATGATTATGCATTTTGAAACAATTGTTTCCAGATATCCTCGTTTGGTTGTTTTTACGATAGAAAATAAATGCCGGCTTTTTTCCTCCATGATCATAGAAGATGCAATGACCATCATCATAATTAAAATCAATATATCGGTAATTGGTGCGTGTGTTGCATCTTTTATTCCTTTTTCCAGTTGATAGGTGATAATACAATCAGACATCTTTTCAAAATCATGGGAAGTCTTTATGATATTTCTGGCAGAAAAACTATCTTTTTGTGAAAAAATTGATATGGAGGATATCGCATCAGCTTTTTGTCTGATATCTTGAAGCTGTGCTTTATAGTGGTATAAAGTATCCATCTCCTTGCGTATGGTATGCATAAATTCAGCTTCCTGTTCTAATGAATCTGTGAAATATGGGGTAAATTGTAAAAAGTCATTTCCATATGTTTTTTCAATATCTGGATATTGGCTTTGTAAAACAGCGAGTTGATTTGTTTCTTTATGCTGCTTTAATGACTGCATTTGTGAAAGTATTTCAAATGCTTGGATTTGATCATCATAATTACATATATATGTATAACGTTTTTCATTAGGTAACGTATTTAATTTTACCTGTAAGGTTTGATACGCATGTAAAGGTATATTTTGACTTTGTTCAAGATAGGCGAATATTCCTAGATTCATACAGAAAATGATTATCATCAGTGCAATAAAAATAGGTTTATGCCATAATTTATAAGCCTCCATTTTTAATATGGATATCATAGCGTTTCTTCCTCTTTAAACAAATTTAGATATACATCTTCTAAAGATTCAGCATGGGGATGCTCTTGAATCAGTGTATCCACGCTGCCTTGGGCAATGATATTTCCTTTCTTCAAAAAGATGACTTCTTTTGCAATACTTTCCACATCATTTACTACATGTGTTGCAATCAGTAAGATATGATCTTTTGCAAGTGCAGCAAAAACGTTTCGCAAAGATACACGTTCTTTTGGATCAAGACCAGCAGTAGGCTCATCAAAAAGTAATAATGCTGGATGTCCCAATAAGGCCTGTGCCACTAACATACGTTGTTTCATACCACCAGAATAAGCTTTACATTTTTTCCATAACTCATCCTCCATATTGACCAAACGCGCAACTCTTTCCACTTCAGATGCTATCTCTTTTTTTGGAATATTTTTCAAAAGCGCCATATAGGTTAAAAAGCGTTTTCCACTAAATTCATCATATAATCCCTGTTGTTGAGGCGCATAGCCAAGAATATCAAAATAGCTTTTTTTCAGTTGATAAATGTTTTGATGTTTCCATAATATTTCACCTTCATCCATTTTCAATTGATCACATAAGATATTCATTAATGTTGATTTACCAGCACCATTTGGACCAAGCAGGGCATAAATTCCTTCATCTAATGTCAGATTGATGTTTGAAAGTGCAATGGTATTATGATAAGCTTTTCTTACGTTTTTAATTTCAAGCATATATTTCTCCTTATTGTGTACTGATGGTATCAAATGTTTCAAACTGATCTTTATTTGCCCAAAAATCATCTTTTGATATACTTCCATAATAGGCTTTATCTAGTGTGTATTGATCAGTACCTGCCCAGGTTTTTTCTGCGTGCTGGTCATGATCATAATATACGAAGAAGGCGTCTTTGGTTTCACCAAGTATGTCCATAGGCTCATTTGGCTGATGTTTCATCAAGGTCAATGGAGTAAGTTTTTTATCATTGAGTGATAACGTATAGGAAGTAATATATTCTTGGGCATCATTCCATGCCTGAATGATCGCCTTACCATCCCATATCTCTGAAAGAATATATTGATAATCATTTGGCATCTGCGCAATGATTTGATCTTTTGCGTCCTTTAAGGAAACTTCATGTATGGCATTATCAAGATCATAATACAATTTATCTTGATAAGATAAACAAGATGATTTTGTATTAACTGGAATATATTCATCCATTTTCTGTTCATCGATATGATAACTTGTAAAATTTAATTTTGCATTTCTTGCGACTGTTTCATATTCATCAAATTTTTTCTCCTGTAACAGTTTGTTGATATCTTTTTGATATATATTTTTGGATAGTAGGATATCTCGTTTGTTAACACCTTGAATTTTCATATCATGAAAGTCCATGATGGATTTTTGTTCACCATTTGTTAGATCAATTCGATATAATTTGGAATCTACTGTGTAATTCATATGGGTATTTTCATTCTTGGAGATAATATCTTCTTTGGCTAAAGGAAGATATACATAACGTTCATCTGTTATGACACGATTATCATCAAATGAATATCCTTCAGGTAATGTACAAAGCGTTTTTTTATTTTTTCCATCAAGATCCATTTGTATAATAGAACCAGTCTGTGAACTGGTTTCTACTGTTAAATCATTTCCAATTACCATACCGCCTGTACTCATATGAATTTGATATATATGCTGATCATGAAGGAAAACATAATCATTCATGGAATCTTTCACAAAGGATGTACAACTATCATCTATATGTTTACATTGTGGTTGATCACATAAAAAAATCTCTTTTTTAGATGCATAATCATAATAATAAATATTTGCATAGGTTATATGATCGACATCTCTTAAAGCGATATGATATAATCCTTTCTCATTTCCATCCCCACGATATAAATATTTCATTTGCAATGCCTCTTTTGGTGTTTCTTCTTTTTGTTCATTTGGCTTCGCTGTTGGCGTTGTTGTGTTACTTTGGCATGCAGATAATACAACGCTCATTAATAAAATTATGCCTGTTTTAAATCTTTTCATTTTCTTCACCTCAAGCTCATCCTAACAATGACATGTATCAAATTTGTATCAAAAAAGAAACAGCCTGCACTGTTTCTTACTGCATAATGATTGCATTATATATTTTAGAATGTTGACCAATCGGACAGATTCCCACATTTAATTCATACTGTGGTTCTCCTACTTGTGACATATCACAATAAACCTGAATTTTCGCAGAATAGGATTCATACCCATAAGCAGTATATTGCCAGTCATCTAAATCCTCCAAGCCTAAATATTGAATATATGCCCATGTAATTGCTTTTAATTCCTCAGAGGTTTTTGGAGTCATTGTGCGATAAATCGATAGTTTACTTATTTTATGAACATCTTTTAATAAAATAAAATTAGCACTCTCACTACCATCTTTTCTGATTTCATAAATTTGGGATAAAGGAAAGACATTTTGATTTTTCTTGAACCGGGTATTTAGATATCCAAAATTTAATGTAAAATGTTGATCACTTAGCTGCAATTCTTCAGGCTTTAAAACCTTATATGTTAATAATGCGTTGATTTCTTCTTCATAGATTTTTTTCATATCTATTAGTTTTTCTTGAATATCCTTATCATAAACAGAGATATCTGTATAATCATAATTAAAATAATCATTATCTACAGAACTATAAAATTCATTATAGATAGAAGCTATAATCGGATGTTTTTTCAATACGATATCATCAATGGATGTATGCGGCATTGCATAGCTTTTTGTTTGATCCATATAGTCCTGTACTTGAAATAACAATAAGGGACAAAGGATGGTAAGCACCATCATAAGGAGGCATACAATTTTAATTTTCATGAGGTATCACCTCCAGCATAAAACTAAGTGTTGTTCCTTTATCAGGAATCGACTTTATATCCAGATGACTATGATGAATATCAAGAATGCGTTTCACAATGCTTAAACCAAGTCCTGCGCCACCCTGTTTTCTGGTTCTAGATTTATCTGCCATATAAAATGGCTCTAATGCCATTTCTACATCTTTTTCATTCATACCAATGCCTTCATCAATGATCGAAAATTGATACATCCGTTCATAAACCACACCTTTGATCAGCACCAGTTGTCTTTCTGATGAGGCCTTGATGGCATTATCTATCAGATTACGCAACATGGTAAACAATAATTCTTGATTGGATAAGACAACTGCAGATGCGCAGATAAATTCTAAACGGCAGGAGCAGTCAGTGCCTTGATAGTATTTTTTTAAAGCAGTGATGATATCATCCACACATACATTACATAATGCTGGTGTATTTTCATTCAACGATAAAAGATCCATCATGGTATGTGATAAACTATTCAGACGTTTTCCTTCCGTATAAATATAGTCGGCAGCCTTTCTTCTGGTTTCCACATCACAATCGTATGTTCTTAACATATCCGCAAATCCTAAGATTGCCGTCATTGGCGTCTTGATTTCATGGGAGAAGCTGCCCATAAAGGCTTCTTTTGCTTCTGCCTGTTGTTTTAATTGTGTCATGTTGGCTTCAATTGCATCTGCCATATGATCAAAGCTTTTACTTAATTCACCAACTTCATCATCACTTTGAATATTAGTACGCTCCTTATAATTTCCCAAGGCGATATGCTGGCTTGTTTCATTTAGCTTTTGAATCGGTTTGATCAAATAGTGGCTGATATATTGTAATAATAAATAAGAAAACAATAAAATACAGGCATCAATGATCAAGAAACTTTGAAACTGGCGCGTACGTTCCTGATAAACATCCTCGATATTATAAGCCGCACTAATATACCAGTGAAGATTGCCGGCAGTTAACTTTGAGGTAAAAATACTATATGTTGCTGTATTTGTATCCAGGATATAATATGTATCAAATGCATCTTTTTTCAACTTTTTATAAAGCACAGCCGACATGTCAGAATAAATCACATCTCCATGTTCATCATATAGTACGTATCCTTCATTTTGACGATTTTTCATACTGTTGTTTTGTTGCAGGTAATACTTAAAACGCTCATTCATTTTATCTGAATCATTTCCCTTATCTGTTAAATGATCTAAACTGTCCTGTACCAGTTTTGATTCTAATGCATTTACTTCGATTTCATGGGCTGAAAGCTTTTGTTTTAAGGTTTCATCCAGCAGATGTCTCTGATTTTGATATAGCATGATCGTAGAACCAAGAGAAAAGACGATGGCAATGGTAGTAATACAGCTAAAAACAATTTTAGAAGAAAGCTTCATTACTTCACCTCCAGTAGATAACCGATTTTATATACCGTTTGAATATAATTATGCCAGTTTAGTTTCTTACGCAGTCGTTGAATATGTAAATCTAGTGTCCTGGTTTCCTCCACGCCTTCCTGTTCCCAAACCTTTTCATAAAGGGTTTCTCGATATAAAGCAATATTACGGTTCTGTACAAGATATAATAATAAATCATATTCTTTATTTGTTAAAGAGATGACTTTGCCATTTTGTTTGACAACATGGGATGATGTATAGATTACAATATCCAACACATGAATTTCTTCCAATCCTTTATGATATCTTCTTAGTACACTTTCTACACGTGCCAATAATTCATCAATAGCAAAGGGTTTTACCAGATAATCATCAGCCCCCATATGAAGCCCTTTTACTTTATCTTTTACACAGCCTTTGGCTGTAATGAAAATCACAGGAATTTTAAAAGGCTCCACATAGCTCATAAATTCATAACCATCAACTTTTGGCAGCATAATATCTAAAAGAATCAGATCAAAAGAGTGTTGCTCCACAAGATCAGCAGCAATCTCACCATCTTGTGCATAGGTGCAGGTATAGCCTGCTCTGGTTAAATTTAAAATCATCAAATCCGCAATTGCGCGTTCATCTTCTACGATTAATATTTTCATGTTTATCACCCTGTCATAGTATTTACGATGAATGTATCAAAGTTGTATCATTTCTATTTTACCATGATATGTGTATAAAAACACAAAAGGCGTGCATCTTAACAACAGGTGATAAGATGAACTATCAAAATAAAATACAAATGATCAATGAACAAATGCATATCAAAGAAAACTTTGATATCGTCAGAAAACCATTAAAGGTACAAGATACTTCTATGAGTTTATACTTTGTGGATGGATTTGCGAAAGATGAAATTCTAGAAAAGATGATGGAGTTTTTATTAAAGGCAGATATCAAAGATACCATACAAAAAGAAAGTGTACAAAGCTTCTGCGACCGCTTTTTATCCTACTTGGAAGTGGATGTACAACCTGATATGAAAACATGTATTACAGCTGTATTGAGTGGTTCCATTTTACTTGTTGTGGAAGGTTATGAAGAAGGAATCATCATTGATGCCAGAACGTATCCAACCCGCAGTATGCAGGAACCGGAAGAAGATAAAGTATTAAGGGGTAGCCGGGATGGGTTTGTGGAAACCCTGATATTTAATACTGCACTTATCAGACGAAGAATAAGGGATACTCGTTTACATATGGAATATACAAGTGTGGGAAGTGAAAGTAAAACAGATATTGTTTTATGTTATATGGAGCATCTGGTGGATCAAAAGATGTTAGCAGATATCCGTGAAAAATTAGCCAATATTCATGTAGAAGCTTTAACCATGGCACAGGAAAGCATTGCGGAAGCACTTGTTCCTCATAAATGGCTGAATCCTTTTCCAAAAGTACGATACACAGAACGCCCAGATGCTGCCAGCTCCAATATTCTGGAAGGAAAAATCGTTTTAATGATTGATAACAGTCCAAGTGTACTGCTGCTTCCAACCAGTTTCTTTGATTTTATCCAAGAAGCACAGGACTATTACTTACCGCCAGTGACTGGAAGTTATATGCGCATCATACGTATTCTGGTCTTTTTATTGACCCTGTTTGTGACACCTATCTGGTATTATTTCAACTGCAATCCAGATCTATGTCCTGCATGGTTTCGCTTTACACTCATTCAGGATACCATGAATCTGCCTGTAATCGTGCAGATGCTGGTGTTGGAATTTGGTATCACCGCTTTAAAAATGGCAAGCTTAAATACACCAAGCTCCCTTAACAGCTCCTTTAGTATTATCGGTGCATTGATCTTAGGTGATTTTGCGATAGACTCTGGCTGGTTGGCACCAGAAATCATTTTATATATGGCGTTTGTGGCGCTTGCTAACTTTACCCAGCCCAGTGTGGAATTAGGCTATGCTATCAAATTTATGCGTATCTTAATGTTACTATGTATCGCAATTGTACCACGTTTTGGATTATGGATTGGATTGATAGTTGTCCTCATTATTTTATGCAGTACTAAAACAATCACAAATACATCCTATCTGTATCCTTTGATTCCTTTTCATCCACATGATTTTAAGATGATTTTTGCGAGAAAGAAATTACGCAGTCGATATAAAAAGTAAGAAGAAATAATATTGACATTTGTTCGTTGCATATCTATAATATATTTACATAAGTTCGATGTATAACGAACAACTGTTGAGGGATAGATATATGAAAATAATGATGTATGCAATGAGAAAAACATTTCGTGCTATGATGAAATGGAAAAAAAGCTTGTTTATAATGATATTTTTTATGTGGGTAAGTGGTGTGCTTACTCCTTTTCTTCAGGTTTTGATGCCTAGTTTTTTATTATATCTAATAGAAACAGAAAGCTCTATTATCATGTTGCTATGGTTCGCATTACTATTTGGTCTTGTGACAGCATTTTTAGATAGTGTTTCCACATACTTAACACAGTTATATGATCCTAAGATGTATATTGTAAAATGTAAGCTGACGTTGGCTCTTTATGATAAAGCGATGAATACTCCTTATGCGCAAATGGAAGATATGGGATATCGGCAAAAATTAAATCGTGCGCAGAAAAATGGGATAGAATCAAATAATGTGGGCTTTGAATGTTTTATAAGAAATTTGATATTTCTATCAATTGCATTAACAGGATTTATATTATATGCTGCAGTATTTGGTTCTATTCAGATATGGCTGTGTTTTGTGGTGGTTTTATTATCTGTTTTCAGTATTTTTTTGATTAGCCGTGCACAAGCATATGAACATCAAAAGAAAAGTGAATATGCTATTGCCGATCAACAATTACAGTATTATCACCATAATGTAAAACTTCCTAAAAATGGTAAAGATATTCGGATTTTCCATATGCAGGATTATTTGATTCATAGAATAAAGAAATATCAGATAAAACGAATTCGTACCTTAAGTGATGTAGAACGAAAATATTTATATGCAAAACTTGGCACAACATTGTTATCTACAATACGCACGTTATTGGTATTTGGATATTTTATTTATCAGTTAATGCATGGTATGAGTATCTCAGCTTTTGTATTCTACACAAGTGCAGCTACAGCATTCTCTGGATGGATCAATCAAATTGTATCTTATTATAATGAAACCAAACGAGGAGCATTAGGAATTATTGATTATGAAGATTTTATGAATGAAGTGATACAAGATGACGAACAATGTATGAGTTTACCACAAGATGATTTAGAAATATGTTTTGATCACGTATATTTTTGTTATCCCGGGGCTAAAAAAGACACATTAAAAGATGTCAGTTTTACTGTCCATAAGAAAGAAAAAATTGGTTTAGTTGGCAGTAATGGAGCAGGTAAGACAACTTTAATGAAGTTACTATGTGGATTATATACACCAACGAAAGGACATATCTATATCAATGGAATCGATATACGTTATATCAAAAAAGAAGATTTATATTCTCATATCGCAGCAATCTTTCAAGATTCCAGTGTTATGGCATATTCTTTTAAAAAGAATGTGGCGTGTCTTCCCAAAAAACAAATTCAAATAGATAAAGTATTCGCATGTCTTGAAAAATGTGGATTAAAAGATAAAGTGGAAGCTTGTCTTCAAAAGGAAAATACGTATGTATCAAATATAATAAGTGAAGAAGGTACGATGTTAAGTGGTGGAGAACAGCAAAAATTAATGATGGCAAGAGCTCTGTATAAGGAAGCTAAAATATTAGTATTGGATGAGCCAAGCGCTGCTTTAGATGCACTTGCAGAAGCCTCACTATATGAAACGTATGAACAGGCAGCAAAAGAATGTACTTCAATTTTTATTTCTCATCGATTAGCTTCAACAAGGTTTGCAAATCGTATTTTATTGTTTGATGATGGAATTTTAAAAGAAGAAGGCAGGCATGAAGAATTACTTCAGAAGGATGGCTTATATAAAAAGATGTTTGATGCACAGGCCAGCTATTATCAAAAGGAGGAAAAGGAAGATGAAAGAACATATTAGAAGTATCATGACCATTTTAAAATTGATACATCAACAGCGTCCTTATACCTTATTACTTGGATTATCCTCTTCTTTTTTCAAATCTTTAGTAGCATATATACCTTTATGGTTTACATCATGGATAATCAATGTATTTACAGTACATGGTGTAAGTCAACAGCTGTGGGAACTTGTGTTCGTGTTAGCTGTTAGTATACTATGTTGTGAAGGTTTGCAATATATATTAGAATTTCGTCTGCATATTGCTGTAAAAGAACTTGAATTGCAATTAGAAAAAAATATTAGTGAGAAGGTTATGTATTTAGCCTATGATCGATTAGAAGATAAAGATAGTTTAGATATGATTGAAAGGGCAAAAGATGGATTATCACAAAGTGGTGGTGTCATTGCCATGATGTCACAATTTTCATCTTTGCTGGAAACTTTATTTACAATTATAATGTCATTGGCTTTGTTACTATATCTATTACAATGTCATAGTTCTAACATAAGTGGTATCTTTGCTTTCTTTGATTCTATATGGGCTGGGGCAATTATATTATTGATGTTGCTTGGTTATATTTGCTTTGGAAATTATCTATCTCGGAGTTTTGAAAAGGCTGGTCAAACATTTTTTGTTCAAAATACGAAATTAAGTCGTGAAAATGATTATTATTGCAATGAGGTTGCATTGAATTCAGCTATGGCAAAAGATATTCGTATTTTTCAAATGCAAGAAGCGGTTTTAGAAGAGATGGAACAACGTCAAAAGAAATCCTTAAAATACTTTACGATTTTTATTAAGCGCATTGCAGGATTGTTTACAGAAAGTGTTTTCTTTGGAAATATGATTAATACAATCTTTTATATGCTTATTATCATAAAGGTTTATTTTCATTCCATACCCATTGGCGATTTTGTAACATATGCAGGATCTATGGCAAAATTAAATAATGCAATTTCAACTTTTCCCATTATATATACAGATTTACATATGAAGGTTATCTATATGATGTATTATGATGAATTCTTAAAGTTGCCAGATCAAAGGATGCAGGATGAAAAGGCGATTCAATTAAATGAAGAATCCATTATTACATTTGATCACGTAAGCTATCGCTATCCACATAGTGAATCAGATGTTTTAAAGGATATCAGCTTTACACTACAACCAAGAAAGAAAACAGCAATTGTAGGACAAAATGGTGCTGGCAAGACAACCTTAATCAAATTGCTATGTGGGCTATATAAACCAACAAGCGGGCAGATTCTGATTGATGGAATACCTGTTAATAGTTCTCAATTATCAGCCTTGCAAAATAATTTTGGCGTTGTATTTCAAGATTTTACACTATTTGATGGAATGTTAAAAGATATCATCACAAATCAAACAGCAGAAAATGAAGAGCAGATTCTTGCCGTTTTAAAACAAAGCGGTTTTGAAAAAAGTTTGCAAAAACTATCAGTTGGAATATATACAAACATTGGAATTCAGGAAAATGGTGTGCAACTATCAGGTGGAGAAGCACAAAAGGTAGCAATTGCTAGAGCACTTTATGCAAATCGCCCATGGGTTATTTTAGATGAACCAACAGCAGCTTTAGACCCTCTTTCAGAAATTGAAATCTATACACATTTGAATGATTTGATAAAGGACAAGTCCGCAATTTATATTTCCCATAGAATGAGCAGTTGTCAGTTTTGTGACGACATTATTGTATTAGATAAGGGGAAAATCATACAAAGAGGAACTCATGAAATGTTATATAAAGAGCAGGGGTTATATCAGAAATTATGGAATGCTCAAGCAGACTACTTTAAATAAGCGAATCAGAATGATTAAAAATAAAGTTAAACTAGGAGGATATAAAAAATGAATGAGGTAACCATCGCTTCACCTAATCTGTTTTATGAAAGTCTGTCATTTTTAGAACGTGCGTATCATAAAGAAATAGAGTATGATGGAAATGATTATGAACAATTGTATAAGAGTTTATCAGCGAAGCAATTATTTGATGAAAGAAAACTGCATCGTAAAATAAAAGCTGCCAAAGCATTACAAAAAAAAGTGTGTAAATCAGTAAATCTTACACAGGAAGAGATACAGTTATATTTCAGTAGTGAAGGAGGGGGAACACGTAGCATTGCCAAGGCCCTGGCAGCTGCATATATAGATTATCAATGTACAGATCTAGAATATATGAAAAAACAAGCATACGCATTATGTGATACATATGGCTATTCATTATTCTTGTTTGCATTTTGTAAAGAGGATATGCTGGAACAGGAAGAAATAGAAAATAAAGATGTTAATTTTATGACATTTTTAAAACAAAAAAAAGATATCAGTGATAGCGATAAATGGAAGTTGGCGATGATATGTCAAGATATTAAAGGATATCTACGCACCTTATTTGATTTATTGGAACCAGCTGTTCATATGATGGAAAAAGAAATCCAACTATATACTTCCCTCATAATAGATTTTCAAGCATATTTACAAACATTAGTTGATAAAGAAATGGAAGCAGGCAAAGAGATTTCTATCCAAAGTTTTTGTGATGATGCATTCATGGATAAAGAAAGTATTGATAAAAAAATTATAATTTCGCCATCGATTGCAGAATTAAATGCGATTACTTGGGTAAAAAATAATAAAATAGATCAGGACTCCTGTATTTATTTTATCGGAATACTGATGGATGACTCATATCATCGGGAAAACCATGTATTATCAAGAGAAGCATTGCTTCAAAATCTCAAATTACTATCTGATCATAGTAAATTTGAAATATTAAAGTTATTACGTCATAAATCAATGTATGGTCAGGAGATTTGTGAACAGTTAAATTTATCTAAAGCAACTATTTCGCATCACATGGCAGCATTGAGTAGCGCAAATTTCATTACAATACGTGAAGAAAAAAATAGATTATATTATGATATAAATGAAACCTTTATCAATGATTTGTTACAGCATTTGTCAAAAGAACTTCTTTGAAATTCATACGAAAAAGACTATATCTGACTAATTATCAGATATAGCTTTTTTATGAAGCCGTTGTGCCATCTTCACAGATAACATCGTTTTTTTAGAGATTTCTTCAAAAGTCATTCCCTGATCATAAAAACGTTTTACTACTGCACTTAATGGTTCAGAAACTTCAATAATATGAAAATCAGGATCATAAAAGCGAAGTCCTCTTTGGCCCCATGCATGTTCTTTGATACCATGTACATATACAATATCATTACGAGCATCTAAAAGTTTCACAAATTCATCCAAATCTTCAGTTTCAAAATACAATTCATGATCATTTCCTTTATAAATGATGTGATCATTTGTTTTTTGAATAAAATCTTTCCAACTATCCTTTGTTTGAAAAGAAATACCACCTGTCATTACAAAATTTGCATTAAAATCTTGAATTACCCGCAGACCAAAAACTTCTTTGTAAAACGCTTTGGTTTTCTCTGCATCATTTACAACATATAAACAACCACAAAATTTCATAATATCGCCTCCTTGCTTTTATATTAACATTTTAAATAATTTGAAAATTGTAAAAATCAGACATGTTTCATCCTGTATTCTGCGTTATAATAAATAAGAAAAGGGCGTGAGCTGATATGAATGAAAAAATTATTAAAATGAGCATTTTTGATATTTTATGTTTGCCTGTATTTTTATACACTTATGAATTACTGCCTGTACTATTCTGGATTGTTTTGATTTTGGTCGATAGCTATGAAATAAAAGAAATTGATATCAAAGGGATCATAGGAACATTAGATGATATTCAAAAAACCGATAAAAGAATTATGATTTTATCCGTGGGATATATGATTGGCATTGGTATCATTGCGTTTAAAAATTTTGCTTTGGCAGGTATTTTGATAGTAAATGAATTATTAGTTTGTCTTGTATCCATTGTGAATTTGAATAATAACGAGAATAAAAACGATAAATGATGAAAACAGTTTCTGTAAATTAGATGGTATATTGAAAAAATAACCATCTTTTTTAATACTTTAACCACTATGAAAACGTATTCATGAATTACGATATGTTTACGTTTTGTAAACAAAGTTAAAAAAAGGACTTTTTATTGTAAATTTTGCCAGAAATATATAGTTAATGCTTACATTTTCACTAAAAATGCACATTCTTTCAATTAGATGTAAAAATTTTCAATAAAATTGTGAGAAAAAAGTATCAAAATTATTGTAATTTTGTGTGAAGTAGTTTATAATTAGGGACATCAGGAATGATAGGAGGGTAATTTTTATGAAGAAAATGTTAAGCCTGCTGCTTGTAGGGTTAATGGCAGTATCTATGACAGGATGTGGCAAATCATCAAGTAATGAAGATCGTACATTAATCATAGGTAGTGAAAAATTTAGCCAAGCTTTCTTGAATTCAGAAGCCTTGGGAAACAGCGCATATGACAAAAACGTTCGTGATATGATCTATGGTTATGAAACATATGCGGTTAACAGTAATGGGGAGTTTCAGTTAAATGAAACCGCTATTAAGAAAGTAGACACAAAAGAAGAAAAAGTAGGAGATGTTACTAATAAAACATACACATTCACTTTGAATGATGGATTGAAATTTAGTGATGGATCTGAAGTAACTGCTGATGATTATTTGTTCCATATTATGATTGCAGCTTCTCCAGAGTTTAAAGAAAATGGGGACTCAACTGGTGAATATTTGTATGGATACGCAGATTATCACAATGGAAAATCAAAGAATTTTAAAGGTTTAAAGAAAATCGATGATAAAACTTTCTCATTGACAATTGATGGAACTTTACTTCCATATTTCTGGGAAACTTCATTCGTTGCAGTACGTCCAGATAGTATGAAAACACTTGCTGGTAAAGATGCTAAATTAGAAAGTTCAGATGATGGTGTATCTTTTGTTGGCGATATGGGTGCAGCAGTTACAAAATGGACAACTGATGAAATGAAAAACCCTAGTGTATCTAGTGGCCCATATAAATTCGTTTCTTATGAAAACGGACAGGTTAAATTAGAAATTAACGAAAACTTTGCTGGAGATCCAAGAGGGGATAAACCTTCAATTAAAAATATCGTTTTAAAAGAAATCAACTCATCTACAGATATGGATACTTTGATTAAAGGCGAAATTGATATTTTAAATGATGCAATCGAAGGCGATAAGATTCAAAAAGGTTTAGAAGAGAAAAAATTACAATCAGTTAACTTTGATCGTAATGGATATGGAACATTTGCATATAAATGTAATTTTGGTCCTACAAAAGAAGCAGAAGTACGTCGTGCTTTGAACTTCATCATCGATAAAGATGAATTAGTTAAAAACGTAACTGGTGGTTACGGTACTACATTGAATTCTGAATATTCTACTGCTCAATGGGTATATACAAAAGCTAAATCTGATTTAGAAAAGAGCTTGAAATATAACTATGCATTCTCTTTAGACAAAGCAAACGAACAACTTGATCAGTCAAGCTATCGCTTTGAAAAAGATGGTAAGACACCATTTGATGCTGAAAAAGCTGCTAAGGGAGAAAAAGACTATTATAGATACAATAGTAAAGGCGAAATTTTACAGATCAATCATTTAGGAACTGAAAACAATGCAGTAACTGATAACTTAGAATTGATGTTAACTCAAAATGCACCTAAAGTTGGTATTAAATTCACATTAACTAGAACAGACTTTGATGGATTAATGCAGAATTACTATTTTGATACTCAATTGAAAGAATCTGAAAAGATTTATCACACATTTAACTTAGGAAGCAATTATTCTGATGCACCAGATCCATATTATGCTTCATTCTCTAGTGATTATGTAAATACTACAGCTAATGCTTATAGAATTGCTGATAAGAAATTAGATGCTTTAATGCAGGATTTACGTCACACTGTAGCTACTGATAGAGATGGCTTCTTGAAAAAATGGATTGCTTATGAACAGTATTATAACGAATTACTTCCAATGGCTCCATTATATGCAAACACATATTATTGCTTCGCTGATAAGGACTTAGAAGGATTTGCACCAAATTCATTCCAGTCAATTTATCAGACGATTAGTGCTTTAAGTTGGAAATAAAATATTTATTTATAAGTAACAACAATTTAGGGAGATAGTAAGGTAATCTTGCTATCTTCCTTGTTATGTTATAAAGGTAAGGAGGAATAAGATGCTTAAATATTGTATAAAACGTATCTTATCTTTAATACCGGTTGTGTTCGTAATTTCAGTTTTACTGTTTTCTATGATGAAATTAATGCCTGGTGATCCTATTAAATTATCTATTTCACCATCCGTACGACCAGAGTATTATGATGAGGTATATGAAGCACAGAAAAAGAAAATGGGGTTTGATAAACCAATCCCGATTCAATATGTTAATTGGGTCAAAAATACCGCAAGTGGTGATTTAGGAATGTCTATTACATATAAAGAACCTGTATCATCTGTAATTGCAAGACCAATGAAAAATACAGTTATTATGAATGTATTTGTTTTATTATTTTCTTTAACGATATCAATTTATGCAGGAATACGTTCTGCAATTAAAAAGGGAAAATTTATAGATCAATTCTGGCAAATTTTCTCGTTAATTGGAATGAGTGTACCAAGCTTTTTTATAGCTTTATGTTTAATTTATATATTTTCTTTTACTCTTAAAATTGCGCCATCTGGTGGAATGCCAATTGATACATCTGACATAGGTAGTTGGATTTACCATTTAGCTCTGCCTGTTGCTACATTAACGATTATGAATCTTGCAGGGACAATACGTTATGTTAGAAATGCAATGTTAGAGGCGCTAAGTGAAGATTATATAAGAACTGCTAGATCTAAAGGTTTAAGTGAAAAAGTTATTATTTATTCACATGCTTTTAGAAATGCATTGATTCCAATTGTTACAGTAGTAATTATACAAATTTCTACATTGTTCTCAGGATCTATGATTGCTGAGCAGGTTTTTGCTTGGGATGGTCTTGGAGTTGTTCTTATTACTGCACTTAACAAGCGAGATTTTATGCTAGTAATTGCATTAAATATGTTTTATGCTGTAATTTATTTGGTTAGTAATTTTATTTGCGATATTGTATATGCGCTCGTTGATCCGCGTATTAAATTAGATTAGGAGGTATAGGAAATGAATGATAATAAAAAAAGTACTTTTTCACGTTTAAAAGATTCCTTTACTTCTATGTTCAAACGCTTGTTTTCTCCAAAGGCAAGACAAAAGGATTTTAAAAATGTGTTAGAAGAAGAGGCGATCACATCACCTTCAAAAGTAGTATGGAAAAACTTCTTACATGATAAACTGGCAAGAATTGGTATGTTGGGTTTTGTTTTGATTCTGCTATTTTGTTTTTTGGGAAGTGTAGTAATGCCGATGAAAGATCCTGCTAAAACGGAAACAGTTTTAAAAAATATTCAACCAGGACGTAAAATTTTATCTGTAGATAGCGGTCTTGAAAAAAAAGGTATAGAAACGATAGGAAACGGTATATCTTTTTCAATTGGATTAGATAAAACAGGTAAATTATATACATGGGGAAGTGATCCTTCTGGTGTATTAGATATCCCATCAAATGTGGAAAATAAGAAAATTGAAAAACTTGCAGTTGGTGATAAACATGCAATGGTTTTAACTAAAAATGGTGAATTGTTCGCTTGGGGATTTAACAACTTTAATCAGGCTACAATTCCATCTGATATCAGAAGCTTAGCTAGTTACGAAGGTATCGAAGATATTTATGCTGGTGAAGGTTATTCTGGAATCATAACAAAAGAAAAGAATTTATATCTTTGGGGTAACGTTAAAGCTAGTAAATTAGATATTTTACCTAGCAATGTAAACGGTCATGTTAAAAAAGTAAATGGTAGTTCATTTAATATGGTTATATTATTAGATGATGGAACAGTGGCTGTCGCTGGTACAACAGGAAATGAAATCAGTGCAGTACCTGAAGAATTAACGAATGGAAGCGTAAATGTTGTTGATGTAAAAATGACTTTTAGAACTGGAATAGCATTAGATGATCAAGGTAAGATTCATGTATGGGGATCTACAGACAAAGGCATGATGAATGTTCCAGAAATTAACGAAAAAGTTGTACAAGTTTCAACAAATCGTAATGCTATGTATGCATTAGGAGAAAGTGGAAAAGTTTATGCATGGGGCGATAACACACTAAATGAATTAAATGTGCCTAGTAACTTAGTAGCTGAAAAATTGTATAGTGGTTTCTATCAAACTTATGCAGTTAATAAAGATGGAACCGTGACTGCGTGGGGTAATAAAGGTTATTTCATGGGAACAGATCAATTTGGACGTGATTTATTAACTCGTTTAATGGCTGGTGGTAAAGTTACTTTATTAGTAGGTTTCTTAGCATGTATTGTAGAAGCAATCATCGGAATGATTGTTGGAATGATCGCTGGTTTTAAAGGCGGCTGGGTTGACAACTTGTTGATGCGTATATCAGAAATTTTCTCTTCAATACCTTTTATGCCTCTAGTTATCACTTTAAGTGCATTCCTTGGGGTAAACATGGGAAGTAATGAAAAATTAATCCTGATTATGTTAATTCTTGGATTTATAAGTTGGCCATCATTAGCTCGTATCGTACGTGGACAAATTCTTATAGAAAGAGAAAAAGATTTTGTTTTAGCTGCCAGAGCTTTAGGTATCAAAGAATATGCAATAATTATTCGTCATATTCTTCCAAATGTTTTGAATTTATGTATTGTTAACGTAACATTAAGCTATGCAAGTAATATGTTGACGGAATCAGGACTTTCTTTCCTTGGATTTGGTGTACAGGCTCCAATGCCTTCTTGGGGTAATATGTTGGATGGTGCTCAACAGTCTGAAGTTATTCAGATGTATTGGTGGAGATGGATCCTTCCAGCAGTTTGTATTATGATTGCTGCCTTCTCTATTAACTTAATAGGTGATGGTTTACGAGATGCTCTTGATCCTAAGGCAAATGAGAAGTAGGTGAAGTTATGAAATTATTAGAGATTAATAACCTTCATACTTATTTTGATACAAAACGAGGCTTAATCAAAGCTGTAAATGGTGTATCATTAAGTATAGAAGAAGGAAGAACATTAGGTGTCGTAGGTGAATCTGGTAGTGGAAAGAGCCAGACTGCCATGAGTATTTTAAAATTATTTGAATCAAATCAGAAGATTTATGAAGGCGAAATTTATTTTAATGGGAAAAAGATTTCAGAAATGTCTGAAAAGGAAATGACACATATCCGTGGAAATGATATTTCCATGATATTCCAGGAACCAATGACTTCTTTAAATCCAGTATTTACGGTGAACCGTCAGATATCAGAAGTTTTAATGTTGCATCAGAATTTAAATAAAAAAGAAGCAGAAGCAAAAAGTATTGAGATGTTAAAGGCTGTTAAAATCGCAAATCCCGAACAAGTAAATAAATCCTATCCATTCCAATTATCAGGTGGTATGCGACAGCGTGTTATGATTGCAATGGCTTTGGCTTGTAAACCAAAATTGTTAATTGCAGATGAACCAACAACAGCTCTTGATGTTACAATTCAGGCACAGATTCTTCGTTTAATGAATGAATTAAAAGCAGAAACTGGTACATCTATCATGTTCATTACACATGATTTAGGTGTTATCAATCAGATGGCAGATGATGTTGCTGTTATGTATTGTGGTCAGGTAGTAGAAACTGCTCCTGTTGATAATATTTTCATGGAAAGTGAGTTTATCCATCCATATACTGAAGGATTATTAACATCCATTCCAAGATTAAATTCTGATAAAAATAAGCGTCTTGATGCGATTCCGGGAAGTGTACCTCATCCATTGGATTTGCCAAAAGGATGTAAGTTTGCACCTCGTTGTAAATATGCAACAGATAGATGTAAACAGGAAGAACCTCAATTAACAGCAGTTAATGCAAAACATGCTATTCGTTGCTTCTATCCTGTAAAACGAGGAGGGAAAGAATAATGGAGAAACAAAAGCTGATCAAGTTGCATAATCTTCGTCAGTATTTCCCTGTGAAGAAAAGCAGCATTTTTGATAAAAATCAATTGTATGTAAAAGCAAATGATGGAATTGATATCACAATTCATGCAGGTGAAACTTATGGGCTGGTAGGTGAATCTGGATGTGGTAAATCAACACTTGGACGTGTATTATTACAGTTATATACGCAAACAAGAGGAAATACGATTTATTATGGTAGAACCATCTATGAATATCAGCCAGATTATGTTGCAAAAGATATTAAAAACTTAAGTAAGCTAGTATCTACTTATAAAAAAGCCAAAGCGGAAGTAAAACCTGATGATCCTAATCACACAAGTGCTGACAAAGCAGATTACTTATATCAGAAAGTCGCAAGAATTGCTGGCGGATTAATGCTAGATGCTGATTTAAATACAGCTTCAAGTTTATTGATGGAAGAATATAAAGCTGGATGTCATCTTGCTGATCTTAAAAAGAAAAAAGCGAACGCTTCTGAAATTGACAAAGCAGAAAAAGCTTATGCTGATGTACGTAATAAATTAGATGCTAGAAAGAATAATTTACGTGCTATGGAAGGCTTTGCAGAAGCTGAAGAACTGTGGGATGGTGGTATTGATTTAACACAGTTAAATAAAGAAGAAATGCGTTTATTGCGTGAAGACTTGCAGATCATCTTTCAGGACCCATATTCTTCATTAAATCCACGACTAACCGTTGGTCAGATTATTTCTGAACCTCTTGTTGGGCAAGGAAAATTCAAAAAAGGTAGTAAGGAATTAGAAGAATATATCTTACAGGTTATGGGAAAATGTGGATTAGAGCCATATTTCATTCACCGTTATCCTCATCAATTCTCTGGTGGACAAAGACAGCGTATTGGAATCGCCCGTGCATTAGCTTTAAATCCAAAGTTTATTGTCTGTGATGAAGCGGTATCAGCATTAGACGTATCTATTCAGTCACAGGTGTTAAACCTATTACAGGATTTAAAAGAAGAACAGAATTTAACATATATGTTTATTTCTCACGATTTAAGTGTTGTTAAATATATTTCTGATCGAATTGGGGTTATGTATCTTGGTAATATGGTGGAAAGTGCTAAAGCAGAAGATATCTTCAAAAATCCTTTACATCCATATACAGAAGCATTATTAAATGCAATTCCTACAACAGATATTAACAATAAAGAACTACAGATTTTGGAAGGGGATATTCCAAGTCCTGTAAATCCACCAAAAGGATGTAAGTTCCATACACGTTGTAAATATGCAACAGAGCGCTGTCGTCAGGAAAAACCTGCATGGCAGGAAATTGAACCAGAACACTTTGTTGCTTGTCATTTAAGGAGTAAATAACGTGTTTTCAACTCGTAGAAAGATTAAGGAAAAATATGGGGATAACGAAAAGTTTTCTGATAAAAGGAATAAACTTGATGTAGAAAAAGGTGATATCCCTGCGATGATGATTGCGGCATTTGTCACACTGGTGATACCAGTTATATTGATTTTATGTGTAATCTTTGCAATCGTTTGGTTAATATTTTTACGTTAATAAAAATTAAAATCGCGAAATTTAGCTGATAATAGCTATGTTTTGCGTTTTTTTTTATGAAAAATTTTAAAAATCTAAAAATAATTTAGGATTTTTGCCTCAAAAATACGTATATATATAAGTGTAGCGAGGTAATGATTATGAACAATAGAGAAAGTATTATGAATTATTTAGCAAAGATTTATCACAAAGGAATCATGGAACGGGAAGATAAAGAAATATGTAAAGATTTTGACGAAATCATGGAAAAAATGCCTTCTGTTTTATCTATGATATTGCAAAATGATTATCTTTCCCCTGTAGAAGAAGGCTGGTGGAAATATCTGTATTCAAAAAGTAAGTATTACAAATTGAAAAATATCGCAATCAACGCATTCTTTGATTGCTTATACTTGTGAAAAATGTTATCATTTAATATAGAGGTAAGGTCATGTAAGGGTATGCAATCAAATGATTTTACCAAAGTTTTATACTTTTTTATAGGTATTTTATAGCAAGAGGAGGATGTACTTATGTTAAAAGGTATTGCGGCATCAGCGGGTGTTTCCATTGCGAAAGCTTACAAATTGGAATCTCCAAAAGTAGAAATCGTTAAAAAAGAAGGAAACCCTGCAGAAGAAATTGAAAAATTCAATGCAGCGCTGGAAAAAACTAAAAAAGATATTGAAGGCGTAAAAGAGAGAGCAGCTGTTCGTTTATCTGATGAAGAACTTGCAGTATTTGATGCTCACTTAATGATGGCAGGTGACCCTGAATTTGCAGCACAGATCGTTGGAATGATCGAAAACGACAAAGTAAATGCAGAATATGCAGCAGATACAGTTGCTAATCAGATGGTCGCTATGTTTGAATCAATGGATAATGATTACTTCCGTGAAAGAGCAGCAGACATCAAGGATGTTACATATCGTTTGAAATGTAATTTGTTGGGCTTAACAATCCCTGATTTAAGCGCTATCAGCGAAGATTCTATTATCGTTGCTTATGATTTAACTCCATCAGATACAGCACAGTTGAATGAATATGTAAAAGGATTCGCAACAAGCATTGGTGGTAAAACAAGTCACTCAGCAATCATGGCAAACTCTTTGGAAATTCCAGCAGTTGTTGGATGTGGAGATATTTTATCTGCAGTAAACCACGGAGATACTTTAGTTCTTGATGCATTAGATGGTGAAGTATTTGTAAACCCTGATGAAGAAACAATCAAAAAATATGAAGCAAAAGCAAAAGCTTATGCTGAAGAAAAAGAAGCATTGAAGGTTTTGGTTAACGCAAAATCTATTACAAAAGATGGACACCAGGTAGAATTAGCTGGTAACATCGGTGGATTCAAAGATGTTGAAGGCGTATTGAAAAATGGTGGAGAAGGCGTTGGATTGTTCCGTACAGAATTCTTGTATATGGACAATGATCACTTCCCAACAGAAGATGAACAGTTTGAAGCATATAAAGCCGTATTAGAAGGAATGCAGGGACGCAGAGTTGTTGTTCGTACATTAGATATCGGTGGGGATAAGAAACTTTCTTACTTCACATTCCCAGAAGAAATGAACCCATTCTTAGGATATCGTGCAATTCGTTTATGTTTAGATCGTACAGATATCTTCCGTACACAGTTGCGTGCATTAATTCGTGCTAGTGTTTATGGTAGATTATGTATCATGTTCCCAATGATTGCGACTGTAAAAGAATTCCGTGATGCAAAAGCAATCTTCAATGAAGAAAAAGCTAAACTGATTGAAGAAGGTGTTCAGGTAGCTGATAACATCGAAGTTGGTATGATGGTAGAAATTCCTGCAGCAGCTGTAAATGCAGATAACTTTGCAAAAGAAGCAGACTTCTTCTCAATTGGTACAAATGACTTGATTCAGTACTCTATGGCAGCTGACCGTATGAGTGAACATGTTTCTTACTTGTATCAGCCATATAACCCATCTGTACTTCGTTTGATCAAAATGACAATCGATGGTGCTCACAAAGAAGGTAAATGGGCTGGTATGTGTGGTGCCATGGCTGGTGAACCATATGCAGTACCATTGTTATTAGGTATGGGATTAGATGAATTCTCAATGTCAGCTACTCAGATCCTGAAAGCACGTAAGATGGTCACAAGCTTAGATAAGAATGAAGCCGCAAAACTTGCTGAAGAAGCATTGAAATTAGCTACAGCAGAAGAAGTATTAGACCTTGTTAAAAAAGCAGTAGACTAAAAAATATTATATATAAAAGCTATAGCGTAATGCTATGGCTTTTTTTGTGCATGATAAAAGACCGTATAAAGAAGAT